>CALLYR010000063.1 GCA_937859005.1 uncultured Paracoccus sp.
CGAAGGCGAAGGTCTACGACGTGAGCTCGCCGGACACCCCGGTGCTGCGATGACGCGCGGGACGGCACCGCCGACGACACCGGCGGCGCCGACCACGCAACCGAACTCCGTTGCCACCACCGATGGTGGCGGAACCGGCACCAATAACGGCGGCACGGGCAACGACGGAAACAGCGGTGAAAACCCTGGCTCCGGCACACAATGAGCCGGTGACCGGACCGGACTGGGCCAGGGCTCGTCAGGTGAGCCGGAGATCGGGGTCGTCGGCAGCGAGCGTACGTACCGGTCCTGGGCCGCTGGCGGACGTTTCGAATCGGACCGTCACCCGGCCCAGCCCGGCACCCCGGCCAGCGCCCTGCTGCCCTTTGCCGCCGCCGCCGTGGGCGGGCTGTGGTATGCCATGCAGCGGGGCTGGCACCACGGCGGCACCGTCGAGGAGGTCGAGCTGTCCCCCGACCGGCTGCAGGTCACGCGCCACGATCCGGGCCGTCCCGACCGCCATTGGCAGGGCAATCCCTATTGGGTGCGCCTGTCCATGGGCGAGGGCCCGGTCGAGGATTATCTGACCCTGACCGACGGCGGGCGCGAGATCGAACTGGGCGCCTTCCTGTCCCCGGACGAACGGCGCACGCTGCGCGAGGAACTGAGCGCCGCGCTGGCCGCGCAACGGCCCTAGGCGGAACCTCTCGCGCGGGTTGCGCGGCGGCTTCCCCCGGCGCAGGCGCCGTGCCAAGGAGTGCCACCTGCGCGCCCCGGAAATCCACATGACCGATCGATCTTCCCTTGCCCTCGTTTCCGCCCGCGGGCTGCCCCGGCACCCGCGGGGGGCGGCCGCGCGGCTGTTCATCCTGCTGACGGTGCTGATCGACGCGACCGGAATGGGGCTGATCTTTCCGGTCATGCCCGACCTGATCGAGGAACTGACCGGCCAAGGACTGGCGGGCGCGGCGATCTGGGGCGGCATCCTGGGCACATCCTATTCGGCGATGCAGTTCCTGTTCGGGCCGATTGTCGGCAATCTGTCCGACGCCCATGGCCGGCGTCCGGTGATGCTGACGGCGCTGTTCGTCATGACCCTCGACTATGTCCTGCTGGCGCTGGCCCCCACGATCACGCTGATCGTGATCGGGCGGGTCGTGGGCGGCATCCTTGCCGCGACCCATGCCACCGCCGCCGCCTATATGGCCGACATCTCGCGCCCCGAAGAAAAGGGCCGCAACTTCGGCCTGATCGGCGCGGCCTTCGGGGTGGGCTTCGTGCTGGGGCCGGTGCTGGGCAGCCTGATGTCCACCATCGACCTGCGCGCACCCTTCTGGACGGCGGCGGTGCTGGCGGGCGCGAACATGGTGTTCGGCTGGTTCGTGCTGCCCGAAACCGTGACCGATGCGATCCGGCGGCCGTTCAGCTGGCGCCGGGCCAACCCGCTGTCCGCCTTTGCCGCCGTCGGCCGTCTGCCGGGCATCGGCCCGCTGCTGCTGGCCTTCGGTCTGTTCAACCTGGCGGGCTATGTCTATCCGGCGGTGTGGAGCTTTTTCGGCAAGGCCCGCTTCGGCTGGGACCCGGTCCATATCGGACTGTCGCTGACGGCCTTCGGCATCACCATCGCGCTGGTTCAGGGGGTTCTGGTCGGCCCCACGATCCGGCGGCTGGGGGCATGGCATACGGCCTGCCTGGGCTTCGCGCTCGAAGCCGTGGCGCTCATCTTCTATGGCTTCGTGACCAGTCCGATGCTGGCCATCGCCTTCACCCCCTTTGCCGCCATCGCGGGCCTGGGGGGTCCGGCGCTGCAGCAGATGATGTCCAATCTGGCCGCTGCCGACCAGCAGGGAGAGCTTCAGGGCGTGCTGGGTTCGGTCGCGGCCATTGCCATGGGGATATCACCCCTGATCATGACCACGATCTTTGCGTTCTTCACCCGCGAGGGGGCGCCGGTCCATGCGCCGGGAATGCCGTTCCTGGCCTCGGCGGCGATGATGCTGGCGGCATTCGTGATTCTGATGCGCGCCCGTCCGCCCGGCCATATCTGAGCCGTTCAGCCGTCGCCTTCGGCATGGTCGGGCAGGCCGTCCAGAGCGGTCGAGGCCAGATCCTCAAGCTCGCTTTCGGACATGCTGTCATACATCCTGCGGGCGGGGCCTTTCAGGTCGCCCACCTTTGTTTCGCCCCGCCTGGCGGACAGGGCCGCACCTGCGGCCCGCTGCTGTGCCTTCGATCTTGCAGGCATCCTGTTCACCCCATCAGGCGGGACTTCACCAGCGCCCCGACAGCACCGAAATCCATCTGGCCCCCATGGCGTTCCCGCAGCGCCGCCATGACGCGGCCCATGTCGCGCACGCCCGTTGCGCCCAGATCGGCGATGACGGCATCGACGGCGGCCGCGACTTCGGCCCGGTCAAGCTGGCGGGGCAGGAACTCCTGGATCACGGCGATTTCGGCCTGTTCCTTTTCCGCCAGTTCCAGCCGGCCGCCCTCCTCATAGGCGCGGGCCGATTCCTGGCGCTGCTTGACCATCTTCGACAGCAGCGCCATCAGGTCGTCGTGGGTCAGATCAGTCTCTGGCCCCGCGCCGCGGGCGGCGATCTCGCGGTCCTTGATCGCCGCGCCCATCAGGCGCAGCGTGGACAGCCGCGCGGCATCCCTGGCCTTCATCGCCTCTTTCGTGGCGGTCGAGATCCGGTCGCGCAGTTCCATGGCATCCTCGCAGTTCTGGTCCGGTCAGGCTTTGCCCAAGCCCCCGCCGGGGTCAAGCGCCATGCCGCGGGCGATGGCCCGCCCTTGACCGCGGGACGCTGTTCCCTTACCTCTCGCCCGATTTTCCGGGGGTTGACGATGCAGCAGAAACCGACCGCGTGCCTGGCGCTGGCCGACGGGACGATCTTCTATGGCCACGGCTTCGGCGCGGTCGGCGAGGTGGTGGCGGAACTGGTCTTCAACACCGCCATGACCGGCTATCAGGAAATCATGACCGACCCCAGCTATGCGGCGCAGGTCGTGACCTTCACCTTCCCCCATATCGGCAACACCGGGGTAACGCCGCTCGACGACGAATCCGCCGATCCGGTCGCGGCGGGAATCGTGGTGAAATGGAACCCGACCGAGCCGTCGAACTGGCGTTCGGTGTCTGATCTGGCCAACTGGATGGAACGGCGCGGCCGCATCGGCATCGGCGGCATCGACACCCGCCGCCTGACGCGCGCCATCCGCCAGCAGGGCTCGCCCCATGTCGTGCTGGCCCATCATCCCGAGGGCCGCTTCGACATCGAGGCGATGATCGCGCGCGCCCGTGCCTGGCCGGGGCTGGTCGGCATGGATCTCGCGCGCGAGGTCAGCTGCACCCAAAGCTATCGCTGGCACGAAGGGGCGTGGTCCTGGCCGGACCGGTTCAACGACGCCCGCCCCGAGCACCCGTTCCGGGTCGTCGCCATCGACTATGGCGCGAAACGCAACATCCTGCGGTCGCTGGCCGAAAGCGGCGCGGATGTGACCGTCCTGCCCGCCACCGCCACGGCCGAGGAGATCCTGGCCCATGACCCCGAAGGCGTGTTCCTGTCGAATGGTCCCGGCGACCCCGAGGCCACCGGCGAATATGCCGTTCCCATGATCCGCAGCCTGCTGGTCCGCGACATGCCGATTTTCGGCGTCTGTCTGGGCCATCAGATGCTGGCGCTGGCGCTGGGGGGGCAGACGGTCAAGATGAGCCATGGCCATCACGGCGCAAACCACCCGGTGCGCGACGTGGAAACCGGCAAGGTGGAAATCACCTCGATGAACCATGGCTTCGCCGTGGACGCCCAGACCCTGCCCGAAGGCGTGATGGAAACCCATGTCAGCCTGTTCGACGGATCGAACTGCGGATTGCGGGTCAAGGACAAGCCGGTGTTTTCCGTGCAGTATCACCCCGAGGCCAGCCCCGGCCCGCAGGACAGCGCCTATCTGTTCCAGCGGTTCGCCCAGGCAATGCAGGACCGCCGCGGCCGTTGAGGCGCTGCCCGCGTTAACCGGGCATTAAACATTAAGGGTGCATGACGGGAACAGCTTTCCGCCGTTCCAAAGGCCCTCATGTCCGTCACGCCGCTCCGCAGCCTTGCCCCTTTGCCCGACAGGACCGCAGCCGCCGGGCCCCGGACCGTCCGGCTGCCGGAGCGCCCCGCCGCCCTGCTGGAAGGCCGCGACCGCCGGCCGCTGGGCCAGATC
>CALLYR010000064.1 GCA_937859005.1 uncultured Paracoccus sp.
GACCGGCGTGAGTTCGCGCCGGACATGGGCGACCCAGTCCACCTCGGGCAGTTCGGACACGGCGAAGGGCTGCGCGCCATGCGCCGCGGCCAGCAGTTGCAGCGCGATCTCGTCGGGGGGATCGGTGAAATAGATGCCGACCTCCCAGCGGTCCGAACCGTCCTCGATCTCGAACACGCCGCTGCCCACCGGCTCGGGGGTCAGGTCGGCGCAGGCATCGGCCAGCGCCTCGGCCGGTTCGCGCCCCTGGGTCTGGCTCAGTGCGGTCCAGGTCGGCATCAGGCAGCGCCGCCCGCGACCGTCGATCCGCCCCCGGCCGAGGACGGCGAGGGTTCGGGGTTGCCGTCGCTTTCTCCGGCCACGGCCTGATGGACCGCCGCCGCGCTGGAGGCCTGCACGCCCGTGCCGCGCAGGTTGCAGTATCCGTGCGGAACCTTGTGCAGATATTGCTGATGATCCTCTTCCGGGGCGCGCCAGAAATGGTCCAGCGGCGCGATCCGGGTGGTGATTGCGCGATATCCCTCGACCGCCAGGCGGTTGTCGTAATCGATCTTGCTGGCCTCGGCCACGGACAGCTGGCTGTCGTTGGTGGTGAAGATGACGGACCGGTACTGGTCGCCCACATCGTTGCCTTGGCGGTTGCCCTGGGTCGGGTCGTGGTTTTCCCAGAACAGCTTGAGGATCTGTTCGAAGCTGATGCGGCTGGGGTCGAAGACGACGCGCACGACCTCGGCATGGCCGGTGCCGCCGGAGCAGACCTGCCGATAGGTCGGGTCCGGGGCCGTGCCGCCGGCGAATCCGACCTCGGTCAGCCAGACGCCGTCCTGCTGCCAGAACAGCCGCTCGACACCCCAATAGCATCCCATGCCAAGGACGACTTCCTCGAAGCCGTGGGGGACGGGCTCGCCCATCGGGCGGCCATAGATCGCGTGAACGGGTGCAGGCATGACGTGTTCCTTTCGCGGGACTGGATGCCAGAGTTAGGGGCGCGGACGGCATTGCACAACGTCCCGGCTGCGCGCGCGGTTCGGCTTGCGCCTGCCGGCGGTTCTGCCAAGGTCTGTGCCCGGCAGATCACGAAAGGGAATCTTC
>CALLYR010000065.1 GCA_937859005.1 uncultured Paracoccus sp.
CTGCCGGCCTATGCCGCCGCCGCGGCGCGGCTGGCCGAGGCGGGCGCCCATGTCCATGTCTCGACGCCCGAAGTGATTGCCATCGTCCGCGACAAGACGCGCACGATGGATGTCCTGGCCCGGCACGGCGCCCCGGTCCCCGACACCCTGGACGAGGCCGGGTTGCGCGCAGATCCCGCGCGGCTCGGCTGGCCGGTCTTTGCCAAGCCGGTCGGCGGCAGCGCCAGCCGGGGCTTGGTCGTCTATGATTCGCCCGAGGCGCTGCCGCCCAGCTTCGCGGAGCCGATGATGTTCCAGCCACGGCTTTCGGGGCCGGAATACACCGTCAACATGTTCATCGACCAGGGCGGTGCGCTGCGCTGCGCGATCCCGCATCTTCGCCTGCAGGTCCGTGCCGGAGAGGTGGAAAAGGGCCGCACCACCCGGCGCGACGATCTGCGCCGGCTGGCGGAGCTGGTCCACCGCGCCCTGCCCGGGGCGCGCGGGGCGCTGTGCTTCCAGGTCATCGACGACGCCGCGCGCGGTCCCCGGATCATCGAGATCAACGCCCGCTTCGGCGGCGGCTATCCGCTGGCGCATCATGCCGGGGCGCGCTTTGCCGACTGGCTGGTCGAGGAGACCGAGGACCGGCCCTGCACCGCCCATGACGGCTGGCGCGACGGCGTGACCATGCTGCGTTACGACGATGCCGTCTTCCTTGGCTGAACGTATCGTCTTCGACCTCGACGACACGCTGTATCTGGAACGCGACTTCGCGATCAGCGGCTTCCGGGCGGTCGGTGCGGCGATGCAGGCCCGCCACGGCGCCGAGGGCTTTGCCGCGCATTGCACGGCCGAGTTCCGGGACGGCCGCCGCGGCGACATCTTCGACCGGGCGCTGACCCGGTTCAATCTGGACCGCGCCGAACAGGTGACGGCGCTGGTCGCGATCTATCGGGACCATGCGCCGGAAATTTCGCTGTGTCCCGACGCGGCGCGCTGGTTCGACCGTCACGGCGGCGGCTTCGGGCTGATCACCGACGGGCCGGAACGGATGCAGCGCAACAAGATCGCAGCCCTGGGACTGGACGGGCGCATCGGGCTGGTGATCCCGACCGGCCAGTGGCCGGCGGGATTCGGCAAGCCGAACCCGCGCGCCTTCGAACTGGCGCAGGCGGCGGCGGGCGGACCCTGCGTCTATGTCGCCGACAACGCCGCAAAGGATTTCGTGACCCCGAACCGGATGGGCTGGCTGACCGTCCAGCTTCTGCGCCCCGAACGCATCCATCCCTGCACCGCCCCCGACCCGCTGCACGAGGCGCGGGCGCGGATCGCCGATCTCGATCAGCTCGACGCGGTGATCGCTGCGGCGGCTTGACGCGGCGGCGCGGCGGCCTCGGCGATCAGCGCGTCCCATTGCGCCATGATCCGGGCGGGGTCCAGCCGCGCGGCCACCCGCTGCGGCGATTGCGACAATCGCGCCC
>CALLYR010000066.1 GCA_937859005.1 uncultured Paracoccus sp.
AAGATCCGCGAAGTGATCGGCTCGGGCGGCAAGGTCATCCGCGAAATCGTGGAGACCTCGGGCGCCAAGGTGGACATCAACGACGATGGCACCATCAAGATCGCCTCGGCCAATGCCGATTCGATCAGGAAGGCCCATGACATGATCTGGTCGATCGTGGCCGAGCCGGAAGAAGGCAAGGTCTATACCGGCAAGGTCGTCAAGCTGGTGGACTTCGGCGCCTTCGTGAACTTCTTCGGCAAGCGCGACGGGCTGGTCCATGTCAGCCAGATTTCGGGCAAGCGCCTGCAGCATCCGAACGAGGTGCTGAAGGAGGGCCAGGAGGTCAAGGTCAAGCTGCTGGGCTTTGACGACCGCGGCAAGGTCCGGCTGGGCATGAAGATGGTCGACCAGGCCACCGGCGAGGAAATCACCGAAAAGAAGGGCGAGTCCGAAACCGCCGAGTGAACGGGACAACCCCGACAGAGCAACCCCGGCCCAGGCGGCCGGGGTTTTTTCTTGAGGAATGGAGGCGGGACGGGGCAAAGTCATCGCCACAGAAGCTTTCACAGGACGGACGTGTCCTCCTGCATGGCAGCTGAGATGTTGTCCCGGATGGCACGTCCCGGATTCCCGATGGCCACCGCATGGGGCGGCACATCCTCAATTCATCCTTGTCATCCCTGTTGTCGGGTCTTTCGTGGTCCCGTATGTCGCAGCGGGCGGTGCAGAAGCGCCCGGCGCGGAGCCTGGAAGAAATTTCGTACTCCATACAATAAGTTGCGGCCCCCCTGGTCCGCCGTGATCCTGATCTTTCCTGAGATGCACCAGCCGCGAAGCCGCCGAAGGCAGGAGGGCGATCGCGGCTTCCGGGCCGATCGGGAATCGTCGGAAGTCCCGGCCAGGGATGCAGCAGAGGCGTTGAATCTGGCGCTCGGGCCCTGGTCCTAGCGCCGCCGGGGGAACCGGCTGCGTTTCCAGTGGCGGTATCGCGCGGCCAGCGCGCTGAGCCGGCCCCGATGGCTTGCGACCGGCGGCCGCCGCTCGGGCTGCGCCGGGACATTCAGCGCGGCGGCGAACGCCTCGTCATAGCCGGCCAGCAGGTCCCGCGCCCGTGTCGCGCTGGCAGCTGCACGGTCTTTCGCCGCCGGGTTCAGGCATCGGGCCAGCGCCTGATCCAGTTCGGCATC
>CALLYR010000067.1 GCA_937859005.1 uncultured Paracoccus sp.
GGACGGCAAGGCTGAGCGTCATCACGCGGCCTGCCTTTCATCCAGCGGCATGACGAGATCGCCGCGGTCGCCCGCCCCGCCGCCCGCAAGCCAGGCCGTGCGCCCCAAGGCCATGCCTTCGCCCAGCATGGGCGCCGGAATCTCGGCCGCAGCCAGCACGAGGCGCAGGTCGAAGCCGATCTCCTCTCCCATGACGAAGCCCAGCAGGCGGCGCAGCCCGTCGCGCAGCCGGCCGGGCCCCATCAGCGCCCGGTATTGCCCGGCCCTCAGCGGGCCAATCACGATTTCCGCCCGCGACTGCGGCTGATAGATGCGCGGGCCCAGCACGGCGCCGCGGCCAAGACCGGCATGGACGCATCCCAGACGGCTGCCGAGACCGGAGGGAATGACCTGCCAGTATGGCTTGAACTCCGCCACCCGGACGGGCGCGTCGAGCAGATCGGACAGAATCTCTTCCAGCCGCTCGGGACTGCGGGGTTCGCTGGCAAGGGTGGTGGCGTGACGCAGGACCAGGATGGGATCGTCGAGCGTCCGGGACACGCCCGGCAGACCGATGCCCGCCAGTGCCGCCAGCATGTCGGAAAACCGCCCCCGGCCGCCGTGATCGGCGGCAACCGCGGGCTGGGATTCGGCGAAGGCACGGTAATAGAGCGCCATCATCCGGTGCTGCAGCAGGTTGCAGAATTCGAGGAAGGTCCGGTCCGTGCCAGGTTCGGGCGAGGGGTCGCCGGGAAACCAGCGCTCGGACATCCGTTCAAGGATGCGGCGGCTGAGATTCAGGGGCATCGGCCCTTCCGGGCCGAACAGCCCGGTGATCTCGACCGCGATCCGGGCGGGGGCCTCTCCCTGCGCCGGGCTCCATGCGGCGACCTCGCAGGCGGCGGGCCCCAGCCGGATCTGCTGTCCCAGCCGCGCGGGTTCCCGCGCGGGACCCCCCGCCCGTCCGAAGCGGCTTTCGGGTGTTTCCAGCCGGCGCATCAGTTCGAAGGCCTCGATGCCGGGCGGCAGGGCCCCCTGTGCGGAGCTGTCCGGATTCAGATCCGGGCGCGAAGGCCCGGCCGCATCGGCCATGACATCTCCTCCTGTCTGCGGACGAGCCGGGTGCGGGTGCGCACAAAGGCGTTGATCGAGGCGTGGCGCGCGAACAGCCGGTCCAGCAGCGCCGGCAGCAGCAGATGGCTGGCGCCCGCCAGCAGGGTTTCGTCGATCTCCAGCGTGATTTCGGTGCCGCGCCCGAAGGCGAGCGGGCCCGGCAGGGCCAGCCGCTCGATCACCGGCCGGCTGGACACGGCCGCGACCGCGCGGGCGTCCGTGAGGGCACGTTCAGGCGCAACCCCATGAGCCCCGGCGAGAGGCAACGCTCCTGCCAGGATGGCGGCGGCGATCAGCATAGAACGGCGTGCGCGCATCGGATTGCTTGAGCCAGTACTTGGCTAAAAGGATCGTTCCGGCGGACGCTCCTTTCGGGCGTCGCAAGGCATCACCGCCAGTTTACCCCACGATTACCCGGCGCGCGCAGCAAAACTATGGCCCGCAATACGAACTGCGGTAAACGTCCAGCTAGGCGGCGTCAGATGGATAAGGCCAGGCGCGGTTCGCTGTCAGCTTTTCGATGCCGTGATGTGGGTTTCCGCCCCGCGGCCAGCCTCGTCCGCGTAGGCATAAAGGCAACAGGCCGCGCCGATGCCAACCGCCATTATGAACAGCCAAAGCGCGGAACGCTTTGCAAGCCAGCCGATCGTGAGATGTCGAGTCGTATGATGCGTATCGGTCGCCGAACTCGGAGAC
>CALLYR010000068.1 GCA_937859005.1 uncultured Paracoccus sp.
CTCGCCCGCCTGCGCACGGGCCGACGCGCGCCCCGTCACCCGATCCTGCCCGTCGGTCGCCAGCCGGATGTCGGCGGCGAAATCCTGCAGCGGCCCTTCGCCCCGGATTTCCGCCCTGACCGAGGGGCGGCCATGAAGGCCGATCAGATTCGCGAACAACCCGCCCTGATCCTCGTCCAGCGTCAGGTCCAGCTTCAGGTTCGTCGTGGCGTTGGAATAGGCGGCGTCCACGGCAAAGACGCCGCGCTTGCCGTCCACCCTGTTGATCGCCAGCCGCGCCGCGCCTTCGCCGCCCGCCAGATTCATCGCGCCGTCCAGCGACACCACCGCCGCCTCGCCGATCACGGGCTCGCCCAGTTCGACCCGCCCGGCGGCGATCTTTTCGATGGCGACGGCGACCGGCAGGGTGGGCAGTTCGAAATCGCGCGCCTCGGCCTGCGGGCCGGATTGTCCGCCGGGCAGGCGCGGCAGTTCGATTTCGGCGGCGGACAGTTCCTGGATCTCGATGCGGCGCTGGAACAGGGCGGTGCGGTTCCACTGGATCGCGCCGTCGATCAGCGTGATCCAGACGCCGTCCTCATCGGCAATGGTCATCCGGTCGAAGGTCGCGCGCGAGGACAGCGCGCCCTCGAAACCCTCGATCACCACCTGCCTGCCCGCGCCCGACAGGTTGCGTTCCAGAAATCGGGTGATGAAGCCCTTGTCGTCCTCGGCCGAAAGCTGCGCGGCGTCCGCGGCGACGCCTTCGGCCGGGGCGGCGGCGTCCTGCGCCAGCGCGAAGGCGGGCAGCAGGATCAGCCACAGCGCGATCAGGATGCGTGTCATCAGAATGCCTGCCCCAGTCCCAGATAAAGCTGCACGCCGCTGCCGGTATCGCCGCCCACCGGCCCGGCCACGTCCAGCCGCAGCGGCCCGATGGGCGTGGCATAGCGCACCCCCAGCCCCGCGCCCGCATGCCAGTCGGCATCGCCGCCAAAGCCCGAATCTGTCCAGACCTTGCCGGCATCCGCAAAGGCGGCCAGCCCGATCCGCTCGCGCAGTTGCATGCGGATCTCGCCGGTCAGGTTTGCCAGGCTCAGGCCGCCGGTGCGGATCGGGCCATCGGGGCCGGGGATGACCTCGACCCCCAGCGATTCGAAGGGCTGGCCCCGCACCGAGCCGCCGCCCCCCGACCAGAACAGGTAATCGCGCGGGGTCTCCCCGATCTCGGGTCCCCAGACCGAGCCCGCGCGCGCGCGTCCGGCCAGCGTGAAACGGTCGTCCGCGCCGAAGCTGCGATAGGCGCGGCCCTCGGCCTGCGCCCGCAGGCCCGATCCGGTGGTGCCCTCCAGCCCCTCGAATGGGGTCAGCGTCCCCGACAGCCAATAGCCGCGTTTCGCGTCGGTCGGCTCGTCCCGGCGGTCCAAGGTCACGGTCGCGGGCAGCGCCAGCAGGCTGAAGTCGGTGGTGCCGGTCTCGTCGGTCACGCGCGAGCGGCGGTATTGCAGCGCGACCTCGCCCGACAGCCGGTCGTCGCGCTGCCAGGACAGCCCCGCGCCCACCACCCCCAGGTCCTGGTCGTAATCCTCCTCGCGCAGCCGTTCGGCCGAGACATCGGCAAAAGCGGTCAGGTCGGGGCGGAAGGTCGCGGGCCGTTCCAGCCGCACCGCGAAGGCATAGTCGCGCCCCGAGGTGCCCGAGCCGAGGTCGCGCAGGCTGCCGTCCACGCGCAGCCGTTCGGCGCCCCCCAGCAGGTTGCGGTGCATCCAGTAGCCCGAGATCATCGCGCCCTCGATGCTGCTGATCTCGAACCCCGCGCCGGCGCGGCGGGGTTTCTGTTCGACGACCGTCAGGATGACATCCAGGCTGTTGCCGGGGCCGAGGGCGGGGGCCTCCTCCAGCGTGATGGCCGAAAAGACCCCGGTGCGGCGCAGGCGCTTGCGGATCTGTTCGATGGCGTCGGGGTCGTATCGCTGCCCCGACGGCAGGCCCGCCAGCGCGTGCAGCCGTTCGGTCCGCAGCCGGCTGTTGCCGCTGGCGATCAGGCGTCCGAAGGTGGCGACCGGGCCTGGGGCCAGCCCGATGCGGCTGTCCACGGCAAAGGTTTCATGGTCGGCCACGATGTCGGTGGCGGCGACATCGGCCTTGGCGTGGCCGTGCTCGCGCCAGCCTTCGACCCCGGCCCTGGCGGCGGCCTTCATGTCGGAGGTGCGCGCGACCTCGCCCCGCGCATAATCCGGCGGCAGGTCGGTGTCCGGCGCGACCGGGGCGATGTCGGCGCGGGAATAGCGGAAGCGCGGTCCCGTCTGGATGTCCACGACCACCTGGCGCACGATCTGCGGGGCGTCCAGCGGCGCGATGCCCGCGGCCTCGACCCCGTCCAGGCGGATGTCGATCACCGCATCATACAGCCCCGCATCATACAGCGTGCCCAGGATGCGGGCGTAATCGGCGCGGGCGGCGGGCAGGATGTCCTGTCCGGTGATGCGTCCTTCGGACAGGGCCACGGTCAGCAGCGAGGCGTTGCGGATCCGGCGTTCCAGCGCGGCATCCCCGTCCGACAGGCGGTACTGCAGATCGACGGGCGAATTCGCCACCCGGTCGCCGCCCCCGAACAGGCGCGTCAGCGGCGAGGACGCCGCGCTGCCCGCCGAGGCGCTGCCCGACCCGCTGCTGCCGCTGCGTTCCCCGGCCGGGGCGGGCAACTGGCCCGCCGCGGCGCCTGCCAGCAGGCATCCGGCCGCGGCCGCCGCAATCCCCGCCGAAAACCACCTGTCCATGTCCCGGTCCGCCGTCTGTTCTTTTGGCCAGTCTCGCAGCAGCCCGGAGGGATTTCCAGCGATGCCTGCGCCGGGACTTCACATTCCCGGCAGGGTGAGGCTGGCAGCGCGGGCCCGGAACAGAAGATCACGGTTCTGTCAAGAAGATTTGAGAACGAATCGGACCAGTGTGGCATTTCTGGCGGAACTGTGTCCCGAAGGAGGCGTTCGGCTGGTGAACGACCCTTGGGGTCAGATGGAATACGGGAAACGGATCAATGCGGATGTCCCATCTTGCCGCCGCAGCGCTTGTCGCCCTTCTGCCGGTCGGCGCCGCGCAGTCCAGTGTCGATGCCACGGTGCCGTCGTCTCCCATCAAGGGCTGGCCGGCGGTCGCGGGCTTGTCCGGGGCGGATGTGCTTGAACTGGCGCGCAGCCTGCCCGCCACGACCGAAGGCGATGCGGGCCAACCGTGGTGCGATGACGCCGCGGCTGTGCAGGCCTCGCTCGATGGCGATTTCGACGAGCGGCTGGTGATGGCGCGGGGCGACGGCACCCAGTTGTGGGGATCGGACCTGATGGGGACCTGGACCGTGGTTCTGGCCAGGACCGACAGGACCAACTGCATCATCGCCTCGGGCATCGGCTATCAGGACGGGGCCAATCCGGCTGCATTCTATGCCAAGGTCGGTCTGGCAGGCTGACCCGGCAATCCCATATAATGCTTCGTTGCCTTTCCGGGCGGTCTGTGACAAGGCCGCCCCGCCTTTCCAGCGAAGCGAGCGAAGCCATGACCCTTGACCACCGCCTGCAGACGCCTGCGCAGGACCATGTGATCCGCGACATTTCCCTGGCGGATTACGGCCGCAAGGAACTGGACATCGCGGAAACGGAAATGCCGGGGCTGATGGCGCTGCGCGCCGAATACGGGCAGGCGAAACCGCTGACGGGCGCGCGAATCGCCGGTTCGCTGCACATGACGGTGCAGACCGCCGTGCTGATCGAGACACTGGTCGCGCTGGGGGCCGAGGTGCGCTGGGCATCCTGCAACATCTATTCCACGCAGGACCATGCCGCCGCCGCGATCGCCGCCGCCGGAATCCCGGTCTTTGCGATCAAGGGCGAGACGCTGGAGGAATACTGGTCCTATACCGACCGCATCTTCCAGTTCCCGGAAGGCGCGGCGAACATGATCCTCGACGACGGCGGCGATGCCACGCTTTACATCCTGCTGGGCGCGCGGGTCGAGGCGGGCGAGACCGGCCTGATCGCCACCCCCGCAAGCGAAGAGGAAGAGGCCCTTTTCGCCCAGATCCGCAAGCGGATGGAACAGTCGCCCGGCTGGTTCACCCGCCAGCGCGGCGCGATCCGGGGCGTGTCCGAGGAAACCACCACCGGCGTCCATCGCCTTTACGACCTGCACAGGCAGGGCCTGCTGCCGTTCCCGGCGATCAACGTCAACGACAGCGTCACCAAGTCGAAGTTCGACAACAAGTACGGCTGCAAGGAATCCCTCGTGGACGGCATCCGCCGGGCGACCGACGTGATGATGGCGGGCAAGGTCGCCGTCGTCTGCGGCTATGGCGATGTGGGCAAGGGCTCGGCCGCGTCCCTGCGCGGCGCGGGCGCCCGCGTGAAGGTGACCGAGGTCGATCCGATCTGCGCGCTGCAGGCGGCGATGGACGGCTACGAGGTGGTGACGCTGGAAGATGCGGCGCCCACCGCCGACATCGTCATCACCACCACCGGCAACAAGGACGTCATCACCCTCGACCATATGCGCCAGATGAAGGACATGGCCATCGTCGGCAACATCGGCCATTTCGACAACGAGATCCAGGTCGCGGCGCTGCGCAACCTGAAATGGACCAATATCAAGCCGCAGGTCGACATGATCTCCTTCCCGGACGGCAAGCGCATGATCCTGCTGTCGGAGGGCCGCCTGCTCAATCTCGGCAATGCGACCGGCCATCCGAGCTTCGTCATGTCGGCCTCCTTCACCAATCAGGTGCTGGCCCAGATCGAGCTCTGGACTAAGCCCGGCACCTATGAGAACCAGGTCTATGTCCTGCCCAAGCATCTCGATGAAAAGGTCGCCCGGCTGCATCTCGACAAGCTCGGCGCCAAGCTGACGGAACTGAGCGGCGAGCAGGCGGCCTATATCGGCGTGACCCCGCAAGGGCCGTTCAAGCCTGAACACTACAGGTATTAGTTTCCATTAACCAATATACCAGATGTTGATGCCGGGCGATTGACTTTTCGCCCGGTTTTCTTTTTGCGGCGCGAGCTTCTTCACGGCGATTCGTGCAACGGCTATGGTGCTGTGATTCGCAGCGCCTCGAGCTTCATGGGTGGGACCGGGGGCTTGGACCGGGGCTGCTTGCGGCAGGGGCAGCGGGGTGCCGGAACGGCGCTCCGATGCATGGCAGATGACAGAGCGGCGGCACGTTTTCAGTTGAAGGTCCGTTGCTCCAGGCGGCGGAGAGGTAAAGGACATGCCGGGGGACAACCCGCTCCGTGCGGGACAGGCCGTTTCCGGCGGCTGCGAGGATTCGAGGATTCGTCCCGTGGCGGGTCTGCGGGCGTTGCTGCCGCCGTTTCGGCGCGGCATGCTTCTGGCCGCCACCTCTTTGTCGACGCTGCTGTTTGCCGTGCCGGTCCGCGCGCAGGACGCGGCCGAGCGGACCGGCACGGCC
>CALLYR010000069.1 GCA_937859005.1 uncultured Paracoccus sp.
CAGCAATACCGCGACCACGGGCGGCGCAAAGGCGGCCATCGCGCCCGGCACCTCGCCCGCCTCGCCCAGCACCTGCGCCAGATTGCGCAGGAAGAACAGCCCCACGCCCGAAGCGAAGGCCGCCAGCACCAGAACCCCCGTGCGCCGCCCCCGCAGCGGCCGCATGGTGAAAGCCGCCGCGATCGCCACCATCGCCCCCATCAGGAAGGGCCGCGCCAGTTCCATCATCAGCCAGACCCGGTGGCGCCGCGCCGAAAAGCCCGCCCGTTCCAGCCCGGCGATGAAGTCGGGCAACTGCCAGACCGGCACGGTCTCGGGTGCGCCGAAGCTGTCGCGGATGCGCGCGGCGGTCAGTTCGGTGGGTACCGTCAGGCCGGGCAGGCTTTGGGCCGCGATTTCGGGGTTTGGCGCATCCAGCGGCCATCGCTTGACCCCGCGCAGCGCCCAGTTGCCGGACCCCAGCCGCGCGGATGCCGCCTCGATCCGCCAGACGGGCCCCTGGTCCGCGTCGAAGACGATGAAGGTCGCGTCATACAGCGTGGTCGCGTCAGAGCTGGCGCGGCCCGCGCGGATCACGATCTGTCCGCCCGCGTCCCGGCCCACGCTTTGCCGCAGCCAGACCGCTCCCTTGCCCAGCGACACCGCCTGCCCGCCATCCCCGCGCATCTGCGCGGCCGCCATGTCAAAGCGCTTGGAGGTGCCCGCGACGATGGGGTTCAGCACCGCGACCGCCACGGCACCCGCCAGAATCGCACTCAGCACCGGCGCGGCCACGATCCGGATCCCCGACCGCCCCGCGGCGCGCATGGCGACCAGTTCGGAACTGCGCGACAGGCCAAGAAACAGCGCGATTCCCGCCAGCAGCGTCACCAGCGGCAGGATGGCATAGAAGCTGCCCGCGATGTTCAGCGCCGCCAGAAAGGCCAGGCGTCCCAGCCCCACGCCTTCGCCGCCGAAGCGGCGGATCTGTTCGATCAGGTCGATCATGAACAGGATCGCCAGGAACGCCCCCGCGATCAGTGCAAGCTGCCGCAGGAACCGACGCCCGATATAGACCTGCAGAATCATGCCGCACCCCCCGCCCCCCGCCTGCGCCGGTGCCGGCGGCGGGGACGCGACGCAACCCACAGGGCCATTGCGGCCATGGCCGCCCCGATCACGGGCGGGGCGTAAAGGACGGGCCACAGCGACGGGTCCTCGGCCGTGCGGCTGGCAGCGGCGGTGCCCAGGATCTGGACGGCCAGCAGCGCGACCACCGCCCCGATCACCTGCCGCCAGACGCCGAAACGGGAAAACCCGCCCAGCATCAGCATGGAAAAGCCCAGCAGCGCCGCGACCGGCGCCGACAGCGGCTGGGCCAGGCGCTCATGGCCCTCGGCCTGCGCGCGGGCGGGGCTGGCGCCGGTCGCCGCCAGCAGATCGGCGTCCGGCGACAGCAGCCGCCGCGTGGAATAGTCGCGCAGGTCGCGCCCCTTGCGCGCGCTCGCTGTGAACATGCCGCCCACGTCATGGGTCAGTTCGGCGAAACGCGTGACCGACAGCCGCGGCGGCTGGCCGGGGACGGTGCCCGTGCGCAGGTTCTGCGCCATGCCGCGCACCATCACCAGGACGGGGCCGGTCTCGCCGCGCAGGACCAGCGCCTGTTCGGCGGTATAGACGGTCTGGTCGGCGGGGTTGCGTGCGTCCTCGAGGAACAGGTCCAGCAGCCGTCCGTCCGGGGCGATGTCGCGGATGAACAGCGTGACCCCTTCCGCCGGATACTGGAACGATCCCGCACGCAGGAAACGGGCGGTCACGTTCTCGGCGATCTCGGCCTGGCGGTCGGCCAGTTCTGCGCGCGCCATCGGGACCAGCCCATGGACCAGGCCTGCGACCATCAGCCCCACGATCAGGCCTAAGACCAGCACCGGCCGCGCCAGCCGCCAGGGCGACAGCCCGGCCTCCTGCATCGCCACCAGTTCGGATTCCCCCGCCAGCCGGTTGGTGCCGTAAGCCGCCGCGGCAAAGGCCGCGACCGGCAGCACCAGCGAGATGACCAGCGGCAGCGTCAGCGCCGTGAATTCCAGCACGACCAGCGCGGTCTGGCCGTCCTGGATCAGTTGTTCGAACAGTTGCACCGCGCGGTTGATCCAGTAGACCGACACCAGCACCAGCGCAAAGAACCCGAACAGCGTCAGGAACTGCGACAGCATGTAACGGTCGATCCGGGGCATGTCTCATCCTGTGGCGGGCCGGTCCTGATTAGCACGCCAGCCGCTGCGGGAAAGCCCCGCCGCGCGGCGCAGGGCCGCCGACTGCACGGCCCTGCCCCGCTCTGGTCAAGGCCGCGGGCGGCCGCTAGGCTCGCGCGCGATCCGAGCGAGGCCCAGACATGACCCATCCCGTCGAAATCCGTTTCATGCCCGCAGCAGATGCGGCCCTGGCCCAGTGCCGGGGCAGGCTGGCGCTGCTGATCGACGACCGGGACCGGCCGCCCGCCGGGCTGACGGCCCCCGCGCGCGCGGCGGTGGTACGAGCGCTGGCCTCGAAAGCCTGGGCCGACACGAAGCCCGGCAAAGCGCTGGAACTGGCCTTTCCGGCGGGCCTTGCCGCCGATGCGCTGCAACTGGTCCGGCTGCCCCGCCGCGCAAGCGTGGCCGACGCCCGCAAGGCCGGTGCCACCATCGGCGCGCGCATGGGCAAGGACCGGGTGACGGTCATGGCCGCAGCCCACCCCCTTGCGGCCGAGGTCGCGCTGGGCGTGGCGCTGCGCGGCTATGACTTCGGCACCTACAAGACCCGCAAGGACGACGAGGCGACCGAGGCCGCCCCCGCTGATGAGGCCGCCCGCGCCCCGCAGGAGATCTCGCGCACCGGCTCTGCTGCGGATGCCGTGACCGGCGATGCGGCGGGCGCCGTCCCGGCCGAGGCGGACGCCGCCCCCGACCGGCCCGCGCCCCAGCCCGACAAGGCCAGCGTCACCATGCTGGTCAGCGACCCCGAAGCGGTCGCCCGCGCCGCCGAACACGGGGCCGCGCTGGCCGAGGGCGTGTTCTTCACCCGCGATCTGGTCAACGAACCGGCCAATGTCCTGACCACCTCGGATTTCGCCGACCGTCTGCTGGCCATGCGCGAACTGGGGCTGGAGGTCGAGGTCCTGGACGAGCCGCAGCTGGCCGAACTGGGGATGCGCGCGCTGCTGGCCGTGGGGCAGGGCAGCGAATCGCCCTCGAAGGTCGTCGTGATGCGCTGGCAGGGGGGGGCTGCCGAACCCCCGCTGGCGCTGGTCGGCAAGGGCGTCTGCTTCGATTCCGGCGGCATCTCGATCAAGCCCGCGCAGGGGATGGAGGAGATGACGATGGACATGGGCGGCGCGGGGGTCGTTGCGGGCGTGATGCGCACGCTGGCCCTGCGGCGCGCACGCGCCAATGTCGTCGGACTGGTCGGGCTGGTGGAAAACATGCCCGACGGCCGCGCCCAGCGTCCGGGCGACATCGTGCGGTCGATGAAGGGCGACTGCATCGAGGTCATCAACACCGACGCCGAAGGGCGTTTGGTGCTGGCCGATGTGCTGTGGTATGCGCAAGGTCGCTTCGACCCTGCGGCGGTGGTGAACCTGGCCACGCTGACCGGCGCGATCATCGTCGCGCTGGGCCATGAAAAGGCCGGGCTGTTTTCCAACGACGACAAGCTGGCCGCCGACCTGCTGAAGGCCGCCGAGGCCGAGGGCGAAGGGCTGTGGAGGATGCCGTTGGCCCCGGCTTACGACGAGATCATCAAGTCGCGGCTGGCCGATGTGAAGAACTCGGGCGGGCGGCCGGCGGGCTCGATCACGGCGGCGCAGTTCCTGCAGCGCTTCATCCGCAAGGACACCCCTTGGGCGCATCTGGACATCGCCGGCGTGACGCTGCCGCCTGGCGAGACGGCGCTTGCCCCCAGGGGCGCGACTGGCTGGGGGGTGATGACGCTGGACCGGCTGATCCGCGACCGGTTCGAGTCGCGCTGAGCAGGCGAGGACCGGCCGCGTGGGATCGGCGCTGTTCTATCACCTGACGCGTTCGGCCCCCGAACAGCTGCTGCCGGCGCTGATCGGCAAGGCGCGGGAGGCAGGCTGGCGGGTCGAGTTGCGCGGCTCGGATGCGACCCGGATGGCGCGTCTGGACGAGATGCTGTGGCAGGGCGACGGCTTCCTGCCGCATGGGCTGGCGGGCGGGCCGCATGACGCGATGCAGCCGGTGCTGCTGACGGTGGCCGAGGGTGCCGGGGCAGGTTACGGGGCCGATTGCCTGATGGCGCTGGACGGCGTGCCGGTGGCGCCCGCGGAATGCGCAGCCGCGCAGCGCATCTGCATCCTGTTCGACGGCAATGACCCCGACGCGGTCCAGACGGCGCGGGACCAGTGGCGCAGCCTGACCGGCGCGGGCATCGCTGCCGAATACTGGTCCGAGGCCGGGAACCGCTGGGAACGCAGGCGCTGACCGTCGGCGGGACAGGTTTCACAGGCCATGGGGAACTGGCAAGACAAGGCATGACAAGGCCACGAGGGCAGGCGACGCGGCCCGTATCCGTGCGAGCGGGATCACTCTCTTTGAAGGCCGGCAATCCCGGTTGTTGCGCTGAACTCTTCAGCACCGCCTGGCTCTCCGATCCTGCATGGTCTCGTGACATCTCCGTCCGTCAGGGACGAACGAAGAAGGCCGCGCGTTGTGTCGGGCTGCTTTCCAGTACTCAGCCTGACCTGCCCCCCAGTTGTCCCTCGTTCATGACGAGAGTCCTTGCGGTTGATAT
>CALLYR010000070.1 GCA_937859005.1 uncultured Paracoccus sp.
CAGCCGGTCGAGCCGCTGGGCAAAGCTCGCGGTGAACAGCGGCGGCATGTGCTGCACGACGGCGATCGGCGGGCCGTCCGGCGGCAGCCGGGAAAAGACCCGGATCAGCGCCTCGACCCCGCCGGTCGAGGCCGCCATCGCCACCAGCCGCGTCCCGGTCCGTCCAAGATGGCCGGGAACCGGCCCCGCGGCCCCGTCGGGGGCCGGCCGCCACGCGCAGGCGCCCCCGCGGCGGGCGGCCGCGGCGGCATGGACGGCCTCGGGCAGCCGGTCGAGCGAATGCGGCGCGGCGGCCGAGGGCTTGGCCACGCAGTCGAGCGCGCCGGCCTCCAGCGCCCGGATCGTCGCCTCGGCGCCCGCGACGGTCAGGCCGGACACCATCACCACCGGGGTGGGGCGCAGGCGCATGATCCGTTCCAGGAAGTCGATCCCGTTCATGGCCGGCATCTCGACATCGAGGGTGATCACATCCGGGTCGAGGGCCTTGATCGCCGCGCGCGCGTCCTGCGCGTCGGCCGCCTCGCCCACCACCCGGATCGCGGCGTCGCGTCCCAGGACACGGCGGATGAGGGCGCGCATGGTCGCGGAATCGTCCACGACCAGAACCCGGACCGGGGTCATGGCCGGTCCTCCCCCAGACGCTGGTACATGGTGGTGCCGACCGGCCGGAACATCCGCTCGGCCGGGCCGGCCAGGCGTTCGGAATGGCCGATGAACAGATGCCCGCCCGCCGGGACCAGCGCCGCCAGCCGCTCCCACAGCCGCATCTGGGTCGGCGCATCGAAATAGATCGCCACGTTGCGGCAGAAGATGACATCGAAGCGGCCGCGCATCGGCCACTCCCCGATCAGGTTCAGAACCCGGAAGGACAGCAGGCCCGCGATCTCGGGCCCCGCGCGCCAGCCGCCGTCCGCCGGCTCGAACAGGCGGGTCCGCTCGGCGGGGGCGACATCGGCCAGGGCGGCGGAGGGAAAGACCCCGGCCCGTCCCCGCGCCACCATCTCGGCGTTGATGTCGGTGGCAAGCACCCTCACATCCAGCCGCGGCGCGTCGGGCAGGGCCGCAAGGATGGCCAGCGCGATCGAGCAGGGCTCCTCGCCCGAGGAGCAGGCGGCCGACCAGATCCGCAGCCGCCCGCCCCGGCGCAGCGCGGGCGCCAGCGCGGGAAGGATGCCCTGGCGCAGGGCGTCGAAATGGTGGGGCTCGCGGTTGAACCGGGTGACGTTGGTGGTCAGCGCCGCGATCATGCGCGACCGCTCCCCGGCGCCGCCCCTGCCGCCGACGAGATCGAGATAGGCGGCAAAGTCGGGCAGCCCCAGCAGGCGCAGCCGCCGGGCCAGCCGGCCCTCGACCATGGCGCGCTTGATGTCGGGCAGGTGGATGCCCGTCTCGCGGTGGATGAGGTCCGCGATGGTGCGGAACTCGGCCATCCCGAGAACGGCATTCCCGTGATCCGCGCCGCGGGCCCGGGAAGCGGTCATGCCGCCGCCGTCAGCGCGGCGCTGGCGGGCAGGACCTCGTCCAGCGTGACCAGGGTGATCATGCGCCCCTCCAGCGCCAGCACGCCGCACACGAACTGCCGGGCCGCGTCGCCGCCGATCTCGGGCGTGGGCCGGATGCTGTCCTCGCCGGCCGACAGGATGTCGGATACCGCATCCACCAGCAGGCCGATCAGCTGCGCGCCCACCTGCGCCACCATGATGACATGGCGGGCGGTCGGCCCGGCGGGCGGCAGGCCCAGTCGCGCCGCCAGATCCAGGATGGGCAGCACGGTGCCGCGCAGGTTGATGACGCCGCGCACATAGGGGGGCGAATGCGGCAGCACCGTTTCCGGCGTCCAGCCGCGGATTTCCCGCACGGTGGTGATGTCGATCGCGAATTCCTGCCGGCCGATGCGGAAGGCGACGAGCTCCCGCCCGTTTCCGGCG
>CALLYR010000071.1 GCA_937859005.1 uncultured Paracoccus sp.
AGCGGCCGTGCTGCTGACCACGGCCAGCGGAGTCGGGGCCGAAGGGTCGCGCGACCGCTTCACCCTGCATTTCGACATCCTGTCGCCGCAGGGATTCACTTGTCAGGCCGACGCGCCGGGGTCGCGGGTCGATATCGGGCGCGACATCCGGGGCGAACCGATGGTGCGGGTCATGGGCGACGCCCGCGCCGCCCGGATCACCTGCACCGCGCCCGACGGCAGCCGGTGGCTGGCGACCGCGAACCGCACTGCGCCCTACACGCCGGCCGAACCGACGCTGGGCACCGTGGTCTTTCGGCCCGGCAAGGACGCGATGATGACGATCGTCCGGCTGGGCGATCGGATGGACTATCAATTCAAGACCTTTGTCCGCGTGGACTGAGGCAGGGAACGAGACACGCAGATGAGCGACAAGCGCACCATCAGGATCGACGACAAGCTGATCGAGGTCGATCCCAACCTGACCCTGATCCAGGCCTGCGAGCAGGCGGGAATCGAGATTCCACGCTTCTGCTATCACGAGCGGCTGTCGATTGCGGGCAACTGCCGGATGTGCCTGGTAGAAATCGTCGGCGGCCCGCCCAAGCCCGCGGCATCCTGCGCCATGCAGGTCAAGGACCTGCGCCCCGGCCCCGAAGGCGCGCCGTCGGAAATCCGCACCAACAGCCCGATGGTCCGCAAGGCGCGGGAAGGGGTGATGGAATTCCTGCTCATCAACCATCCGCTGGACTGTCCGATCTGCGACCAGGGCGGGGAATGCGACCTGCAGGACCAGGCGATGGCCTATGGCGTCGATTTCAGCCGCTATCGCGAGCCGAAGCGGGCGAACGAGGACCTCGATCTTGGTCCGCTGGTCGAGACGCATATGACGCGCTGCATTTCCTGCACCCGCTGCGTGCGCTTCACCACCGAGGTCGCGGGCATCGACCAGATGGGCCAGACCGGGCGCGGCGAGGATTCCGAGATCACGTCCTATCTGGGGCTGACGCTCGATTCCAACCTTCAGGGCAATATCATCGACCTGTGCCCGGTGGGCGCGCTGGTCAGCAAGCCCTATGCCTTCACCGCCCCCCCTTGGGAACTGAGCAAGACCGAATCCATCGACGTGATGGATGCGCTGGGGTCGGCGATCCGCATCGACACCAAGGGGCGCGAAGTCATGCGCATCCTGCCTCGCAACCATGACGGCGTGAACGAGGAATGGATTTCCGACAAGACCCGCTTCGTCTGGGACGGGTTGCGCCGCCAGCGGCTGGACCGGCCATATGTGCGTGAAAACGGCCGCCTGCGTCCGGCCAGCTGGCCCGAGGCGCTGAACGCCGCCGCGGCCGCGATGAAGGGCCGCAAGGTCGCGGCCCTGATCGGCGATCTGGCCCCGGTCGAGGCGGTCTTTGCGCTGAAGCATCTGCTCGATGGCATCGGCGGCACGGTCGAATGCCGCACTGATGGAACCCGTCTGCCGGTGGGGAACCGCGCAGCCTATGCCGGGACGGCGGCGATCGCCGATATCGACGCGGCCCGCACCATCTGGCTGATCGGCACCAACCCGCGCATCGAGGCGCCGGTCCTGAACGCCCGCATCCGCCGGGCCTGGGCCAGGGGCGCGCAGGTTTCGCTGGTGGGCGAGGCCGCCAATCTGACCTATCGCTATAACCATGTCGGGACCGACCGGGCGGCGCTGGAAAGCCTGTCCTCGGCGGATGTCTCGCAGGAGGTCCGCGACAAGCCGTCGCTGGTCGTCGTGGGGCAGGGCGCGCTGCGCGAGGCCGACGGACTGGCGGTGCTGGGTCATGCGATGAGGCTGGCGCAGAATGCAGGCGCCAGGCTGCTGATCCTGCACACCGCTGCCGCGCGCGTGGGGGCGATGGATGTGGGCGCCGTGACCGAAGGGGGGCTCGAGGCCGCCATCGAGGGGGCCGAGGTGATTTACAGCCTTGGCGCGGACGAGGTGGACATCGCGCCGGGGCCGTTCGTGATCTATCAGGGCAGCCACGGCGACCGGGGCGCGCACCGGGCCGACATCATCCTGCCCGCCGCCTGCTATACCGAGGAAAACGGCCTGTTCGTGAACACCGAGGGCCGCCCCCAACTGGCCATGCGCGCGAATTTCGCCCCCCGCGATGCCAAGGAGAACTGGGCCATCCTCCGGGCGCTCTCGGCCGATCTGGGCCGCACTCAGCCCTGGAACAGCCTGGCTGAACTGCGTCGGGCGCTGATCGAGGCGGTGCCGCATCTGGCTCGCATCGACGAGGTGCCGGAAAACGTCTGGCAGCCGGTCGAGGCCGGGGCGCTGGGGCGCGCGGATTTCCGCAACGCCATCCGCGATTTCTATCTGACCAATCCGATTGCGCGCTGTTCGCCGCTGATGGGCGAACTGTCGGTCCTGACGGCCGCGCGCAACGGCGCAGCCCTGGCGGCGGAGTAGGCGGATGCGCAGGGCGGGCGCCTTTTCCCTGACCGTGGCGGCCGCGCTGCTGGCCAGCCTGTCGGGCTGCTTTACCCATGACGGCGCAGGGCGGCCCGAGGGCGGACCGCGGCAGGCGATCGGAAAGGCGGCCGACGCCCCGGCGGGCAAGCGCCTTGTCCGGGCGCGCGTATCCACCAAATCGGGCGAGATCCTGATCCTGGAACCGGACGGATCGGTGACCGAGGTGGCGCTGGACAGCCCCAAGGGGCGCGATGCCTTCGAGCTGACCGAGGCGGAGTTGGCCGAGCTCGAGGTCAATCTGGGGCTGGATCTGTCGGCTGCGGGCATCCCCGACCTGCCCGCCGCTGCGACCGGGCGACGCGGACCAACGGCCCAGGAAAAGGCGCTGGCCGATTTCGCGGCGCGGACGAAACCCGCGCTGCCCAGCTTTCCCAAGGGGTTCAAGGCCGATCCCCAAGCCTTCATCGGCGCCCGCGTCACCGCCATCAAGGGCGACCAGAAGGGCGAGCTGATCGAGGTCACGGCCAATCTGCAGCCGGGGGTGGACGCCGATGTCGCCTTCGCCTATGCCACCTGCGCGCTGGCCGGCTGGGCCAAGGACTCGGGCAAGTCATATGCCCGCCATATCCGCACCCTGCAGGACAAGCGCAACGGCAAGCTGCTGGTCGGTTCGGTGTTCACCCTCTCGGACCGCCAGCCGATGGGACTGCGGGTGATGGAAACCAGGGACACCTTGCGCGCCTGCAAGGAACGCGGCATTCCCGCCGCACGAACAGAGGGGGCACCCAAGCATGGCTGAATTCCTGGCATCTCCCCTGGGGATCGCGGTGATCCTGCTGGCGCAGGGTCTGGGCATGATCGCCTTCGTGATGATCTCGCTGCTGTTCCTGGTCTATGGCGACCGCAAGATCTGGGCCGCCGTCCAGATGCGGCGCGGCCCGAACGTGGTCGGGCCCTGGGGCATCCTGCAGTCGGTGGCCGACGCGCTGAAATACGTGGTCAAGGAAATCGTGGTGCCCGCGGGCGCCGACAAGTTCGTCTTTTTCCTGGCCCCCTTCCTGTCGATGGTGCTGGCCCTGCTGGGCTGGGTGGTGATTCCCTTCGCCCCCGGCTGGGTGATGGCCAACATCAACGTGGGCATCCTGTTCCTGTTCGCCGTGTCGTCGCTGGAGGTTTACAGCGTCATCATGGGCGGCTGGGCGTCGAACTCGAAATATCCGTTCCTGGGGTCGCTGCGCTCGGCCGCGCAGATGATCTCCTACGAGGTGTCGCTGGGCCTGATCATCATCGGGGTGATCCTGTCCACCGGCTCGCTGAACCTGACGGCCATCGTCGAGGCGCAGCGGGGCGCCTATGGTCTGTTCAACTGGTACTGGCTGCCGCATATGCCGATGGTGGTGCTGTTCTTCGTCAGCGCGCTTGCGGAAACCAACCGCCCACCCTTCGACCTGGTCGAGGCGGAATCGGAGCTGGTCGCCGGCTTCATGGTCGAATATTCGTCCACGCCCTATCTGCTGCTGATGGCGGGCGAATACATCGCCATCTTCCTGATGTGCGCGCTGATCTCGATCCTGTTCTTCGGCGGCTGGCTGTCGCCCATTCCCGGCCTGCCCGACGGCGCGCTGTGGATGGTGCTGAAGATGTGGTTCTTCTTCTTCATGTTCGCGATGGTGAAGGCGATCGTGCCGCGCTATCGCTATGACCAGCTGATGCGGATCGGCTGGAAGGTGTTCCTGCCGCTGTCGCTGGGCTGGGTCGTGCTGGTCGCGTTCCTTGCCCGATACGAGGTGCTGGGCGGGGCCTGGGCGCGCTGGGACAAGCTGACCCAGATCGGCGTCACCGTTGTCGGAGGTTGAGACGATGATTTCGAACCAGATCGCAGAGGCGCTCGCCACGGCCGAGGAAATCGAGAAGGCGCAACTGGCCCATCATGTCGCCGATGCGCTGGCGGCGGTCGGCCTGGACCTGGACGACACCGCCGTGCGCCAGATCGTGGCAGCGTTCGACCGCTATGCGGCCGAACACGGGGCAGCCTGACATGGCCATCGATTTCGTTCGCGCGACCAAATATTTCCTGATGTGGGATTTCATCAAGGGCTTTGCCCTGGGAATGAAATACTTCGTCGCTCCGAAGCCCACGATCAACTATCCCCACGAACGGGCGCCGCTGTCGCCCCGCTTCCGGGGCGAACACGCCCTGCGCCGTTATCCCAACGGCGAGGAACGCTGCATCGCCTGCAAGCTGTGCGAGGCGATCTGTCCCGCGCAGGCCATCACCATCGACGCCGAACCGCGCGAGGACGGATCGCGCCGCACCACGCGTTACGACCTCGACATGACCAAATGCATCTATTGCGGCTTCTGCCAGGAAGCCTGCCCGGTCGATGCCATCGTCGAGGGCCCGAACCTGGAGTTCGCCACCGAAACCCGGGAAGAACTGCTTTATGACAAGCAGAAGCTGCTCGAGAACGGCGAACGCTGGGAAGCCGCAATTGCCCGCAACATTGCCTTGGACGCGCCCTACAGATGAGCGACGCATTCACCAAGCTGTTCCAGCAGATGCTGGCCTCGGGTCAGGAAATGGCCCGCGCCTTCAATCCGGGGTTGGAGAACTTCGATCCCAAGGCTTTCGAAAAGCTCATCCCCACCATGTCGTCCGACATGATGGAGATGTGGTTCGGCCGCACCTTCAACCGCGAGGGGCTGGACGCCAAGACGCGGATGCTGCTGACCATCGGCGCGCTGACCGTTCAGGGCGCGATTGCCGAGCCGCAGTTGCGCCTGGCCGTACGCCACGCGCGGTCCGCCGGCGCCACCCAGCGCGAGATCGCCGAGACGATCTGGCAGATGAGCATGTTCGGCGGCCTGCCGGCCATGCAGAAGGCGCTGGAAATGGCGCAGGCGGTCTTTGCCGAGGAGGATGACGGGAAATGATGACCTTCGCCTTCTATCTGTTTGCGCTGTCGGCGGTGATCGCCGGCTTCATGGTGGTGCTGGCGCGCAACCCGGTTCATTCGGTGCTGTGGCTGATCCTGACCTTTCTGTCTGCCGCGGGCCTGTTCGTGCTGCAGGGGGCCGAATTCGTGGCGATGCTGCTGGTCATCGTCTATGTCGGCGCGGTCGCGGTGCTGTTCCTGTTCGTGGTGATGATGCTGGACATCGACTTCGCCGCACTCAAGGGGGAACTGGCCCGCTATCTGCCCCTGGGGCTGCTGATCGGGGTGGTGATGCTGGCGCAGCTGGGGATCGCCTTCGGCGCCTGGCAGACCGCCGACACGGCCGAGGCTGCGCGCGCCGCGCCCATCGTTGAAAACACGCTGAACACCCATGCGCTGGGGATGGTGCTTTACGACCGTTACTTCCTGGCGTTCCAGCTGGCGGGGCTGATCCTGCTGGTCGCAATGATCGGGGCGATCCTGCTGACCCTGCGACACCGCAAGGACATCAAGCGTCAGGACGTGCTGCAGCAGATGTGGCGCGACCCGGCCAAGGCGATGCGGATGACCAATCCGAAGCCGGGGCAGGGGCTGTAACCAACCCCGCCCCCGCCGCCAGGGCGGGGCGCGAGACACGAACA
>CALLYR010000072.1 GCA_937859005.1 uncultured Paracoccus sp.
GTCCAGCCGTGGCCGAGCCGCGCGACCCCTTGGCAGGGGCGGTGGCCCGCATCGCCGCCGAGCGCGCTGTCTTGGGCCTTCAGCCCCGTCCTGCGCCCCTTTACCTGCGCCCGGCCGACGCCGCCCCGCCCCGCGACCTGCCGCCCAGGGTGCTGCCGTGACGCCCGAGGAGATGGCTGCGCTGCACGCGCGCTGCTTCACATATCCGCGCCCGTGGGGCGTGGACGAGTTCCGGTCGGTAACCGACGGTCCCGGCATGTTCCTGCTGGCGCGCCCGCAGGGCTTCCTGGTGGGGCGCACCGCGGCGGATGAGGCCGAGATCCTGACCCTGGCCGTCGATCCGGCAGTGCGCCGGCAGGGCGTGGGCCGGGGGCTGGTCGAAGCCTTCGTGCAGGAGGCGGCGAGCCGGGGGGCAGAGCGGGCATATCTGGAGGTGGCCGCCGGCAATGTCCCGGCGCGACGGCTTTATGACGCGAGCGGCTGGACCCGGATCGGCTTGCGCCGCGGTTACTACGAGGGGAGCGGCATCGTGATGTTTCATCCGCTGGGCTGAGGCCCAAGGCGTGCGGCGCTGCGATGTTCCTGCAGCCCCGGTCGGCCGCCGGTTGCGCTTTCCACGGATGCAAGGAGTCAGACCCATCGGACCTGTGGCCAGCCGCAGGGCAGCCGGTCCCTTTCGTTGCGCAGCCGCGAAGATGGGGTCTGGCTTGTCCAGGGCAACAGTCACGCATTGCCCCCTTGTCTGCGCGCAGGTCCGTGCCGCAGGGGGCGCAGGCGCCCCGTGCGCGGCTCTCATTCCGCCGGGAACCGCGCGCTGTAGAAGAGGCGGGGGGAAGGGGCGTCATGGACGCGTCCGCCTGCAAGATATGGCAAGGGTCAGCCGTCCTGCCTGGGACGCCCATCTTTCGTGAGGCTTCCGTTCTTGTGCTTCGGCGGTTTTCGGCGTTTCGGGCGCATGCCGCGGCCGTGCAGAGGGAGAAGGACCTGTGAGCGCGCAGGTCGGCTGCGACTGCATATCCATCCGGCCCCACGATGCGGCGGAAAACTGGCGGAGAACCCATGCGCTGGCCGGCTATCGGGCCGAGGCGCTGCATCGGGCGTCTGCCCGTCGCGGTGGTCTTCGGCCATGTGCTGCAGCCGGTCCTGCGCGCCGGACGCAGCCGCCTTTTCGTCAAGCCGAGGCGCGCCCGAGGGCGCAGGAACGATCCGGTCGCGCCGGACCGGGGCGGCGTCCGGCCCTGCGCCTTTGCCGCCGGAAAGGGACGTGCCGCACGACTGTCCGGCAGAGGGGGAACCCTGGGCGGCGTCC
>CALLYR010000073.1 GCA_937859005.1 uncultured Paracoccus sp.
CAGCCGCACGGGACCAAGCGTGATCTCCAGCGCCGGACTGTCGGGCGGGTTGCCGGCGCGGTCATTGGCGCGCCGCAGGCTGGGCAGGTCCATCGCGCCGGATGCCGAGATGCCGTCGGACGCCTGCCCCGGCCGCCCGGCGTCCTGGATCAGGATCGGGAACGCTGTCGCCAGCACCCGCAGCCCGGTGGCAGGCTCAGCCGGCGCGGGCATGGGTGCCGCGGGCATCGCATGGACGGCACCGCGCTGCTCGACAAAGCGGACGCGCCCGCCCGGATGCAGCAGCGCGGGCGGGTCGCGCCCCAGATCCCACATCGGCACCGGCGTCGTGCCGATCAACTGCCAGCCGCCGGGGCTGGCCTTGGGATAGATGCCGCAGAACCGCCCGGCCAGCACCCCCACCGTCAGCTCGCGCCCCGGCACGAAGGCCTCGAGCATCACTTCGTCGTCGTGCGCGAACGCCAGCGCCACCGCGCCCGCCGGGATGCGCGGGCGCGGGGTCGCGCGGCGCGGCAGGTCGAAGCGCGGGTCCTCGCAGGTCATGTAGGCGAAGCCCGGCGCAAAGCCGGTGAACGCCACCTGCCAGACCGCCGCGCCATGGGCCGCGACGGTCTCGGCCACGGTCATCCCCAGATGGGCCGCGACCTCGGCCAGATCCTCGCCGTCATAGACGACCGGGATCTCGATGGCCGCGGCGGGATTCGCCGCGCGGGCCGTGGCGCCCGGCGCGACCGCCGCGATCGCCGCGGCAAGGCCCGCGTCCGCCGCCCGCCCCGGCGCGGTGCGGACCAGCAGCGTGCGCGCGGCGGGGACCAGTTCGGCGACCCCCGGCAGAGGTTCGGCCGTCAGCGCGTCGAACAGCGCCAGCGTCGCGTCCAGATCGGGCAGCTCGACCAGCAGCGTGCGCGGCCCCACGGGAAGGAAGCGCAGGGTCATGTCTGCCACGCGCGGTCGGGGATGTCGGTGACGAACATGTGCCCCGGCGCGTGCGTGATCGCAAACGGCACCTTCGAGGCCATGATCGCCGCCTGCGGCGTCACCCCGCAGGCCCAGAACACCGGGACCTCGCCGGGCCGGACCTCGACCGGGTCGCCGAAATCGGGCCGACCCAGGTCGGCGATGCCAAGCGCGTCCGGCTCGCCCACATGAACGGGGGCGCCGTGGACTGCCGGAGAGCGGCCCGAGATCATCACCGCATCGGCCACCCGGTCCGCCGGGATCGGGCGCATCGACACGACCAGCGGCCCCGACAGCCGCCCGGCCGGTCGGCAGGGCCGGTTGGTGCGGTACATCGGCACGTTGCACCCTTGGGTGATGTGCCGGATCTCGATGCCCGCCTGCATCAGTGGCGTTTCGAAGGTGAACGAGCAGCCGATCAGGAAACCCACCAGATCGGGATGCTCGGCCCAGGCGGCGCTGGCG
>CALLYR010000074.1 GCA_937859005.1 uncultured Paracoccus sp.
ATCGGCGGGCTGGCCGGCAGGAATTTCGGCGGGATCGCCGATTCCTATTCGTTGACGCCGATCGCCTATGACGGCACCCAGGACGCCCAGGTGGGCGGGCTGGTCGCCTCCAATCAGGGCAGCATCAGCCGGACCCATGCCGCGGGACGCATCGCGATCGCGGGCGCGACCGGATCGCTGCGGACGGGTGGCCTGGTGGCCGTGAATGACGAGGGCGAGAGCGAAGGCACAGTCGCCGTGTCCTTCTGGGACCGCGACGCCACCGGCCAGTCCGCATCCGCCGGCGGCATCGGGCTGAGCACCGCCGACCTGCAGGATACCGCCGGTTTCATGCGCCGCGCAACGGGCTGGGATTTCGAACGGATCTGGGCACCGGGCGGAAACGGGGCCTATCCGCAGCTTTACAGCATCGATCCGGTGCTTTGGGCCGCGCCGGAGGCCCTGACCGTGACCTATGGCCGCGCGCTGCCCGCACCCAGGGGGACGGTCCGGGGTCTCGGCCGCTATGTCTTTGCCCCGGCGGGCGACGCACCGGCGGTCGCGGGCATCTTCCGTCTGCCCGCAGGGGCGCGCAATGCCGGAACCTATGCCATCACGACGGCGGCTTCCGTCACCTCGCCCGGTGGCGTGACTTATGGCATCGTCGGCTCTGCCGCCAGCCTGACCATCCGGCGCGCGCCACTGACGGTTGACGCGCGCGACGTGACGAAGCTCTATGGGCTCGAACGGGGCTTCTCGAACGACGACGTGACCCTGACCGGCCTGCAGTACAACGACGCCCTGTCCTCGGTGTGGCTGACCAGCACAGGCGCCGCGGCGGGGGCATGGGTGACGGGTTCACCCCATGCGATCACCGCCAGCGATGCCGCAATCGCGGGACAGGGCGGCGATGTCAGCCGAAACTACGTCATCACCTATGAAGCCGGCGACCTTACCGTCACGCCGCGCCGCATCACCGTCGCGGCGCAGGACAGCGAGAGCGTCTATGGCTTCACCCCCGTCCTCGACTGGCGACTGGCCAGAGGCGAACTTGCAGGGGGCGATGTCATCTCGGACGTCCGGCTGACCAGCCCGGGCACCGCCTTCAAGAGCCCGGTCGACCGTTACCGCATCGACGCCTCGGATGCGCGCATGGCTGGCGGGGCCGAGGTGAACTATGTCATCACCTATACGCCCGGCGACCTCACGATCACGCCCCGTCCCATCACCATCGCGGCGCAGGACAGCGTCAGCCGCTTCGGCCTGACGCCGATCCTGGACTGGGGCCTGGCTGCGGGCGAGCTTGCGGCGGGCGACGTCATCACGGACGTCCGCCTGACCAGCGACGGCAGGGCCGGAAGCCCGCCGGGCAGATACCGCATCGACGCCTCGGATGCGCGCATGACCGGCGAGGCCGAGGCGAACTATGCCATCGTCTATGCGCCCGGCACGCTGGATGTCCTGCGCCCCGTCCTGCCGCGGGGTATCCCGGTCCCCCTCAACACGGTGACCGAGACAGGCTTGCCGAACCCTGTGGACGAGCCATCCATATTCCCGATCGCCACGCCCGGTCCCGGCGCAGAAATTTCCCCGCGTGAGAGCAGAAGCCTGCCGCAAGCCGCCGTCCCGCAGGGCGGCCCGTCCCGGCTGGCCGCCCTGTCCGAGGAAGTGTCGGCGATGATCGAAGCCTGCAGCCAGCACGAGGGCCAGGCCGAGGACATGCTGGCCTGCCTGTCCCGCGCCCTGAACCGCTATTCCAGCGCGCTGGACGAGCTTTCGGCCGAACTGCCGCCCTCGATGCAGACGGTGTCGGCCATCCTGCGCCGGGCCAGCGCGGATATCGGCGTCGCGCAAAGCCGGGCCGTGGGCCGCCTTGCCGGCGCGGAAACCGAAGCCCAGCGCCGGGCGATCCGCCAGGAGGCCCTGACCGAGGCACGCCGCGTCATGTCCACGGCCAGGACCGAGATCGTCAAGCAGATCGAATTGCTGCGGGTCGAGGACCCGGAACTTGCCCGCGCCCATGCCCGGCAGGAAGGCATCATCCTTGCCACGGTCGAGAAAGCCGATGCGACGCTTGCACGCGCGGTCGGGCTCTAGCCTCGGCCGCATCATCCCGGTCCTGTTCGCGATGCTGGCGGTCCTGCTGCTGGCCGGGCAGGCGGCTGCGGCGCAGCGCGTGGCGCTGGTCATCGGCAACGCCGCCTATGCCAGCGTGCCCACCCTGGACAACACCGCCAATGACGCCAACGACATGGCGGCGACGCTGAAGGACCTGGGATTCCAGGTCCTGCTGGGGATCGACCGCGACCGGCAGCAGATGCAGGACCTGATCGGCCGTTTCGGCACGGCCTCGAAAGCCGCGGATGTGGCGCTGTTCTATTATGCCGGGCACGCATTCCAGATTTCGGAACGGAATTACCTGGTGCCGCTGGACTTCAGGATGACCCGCCCCGATCAGGCGATCGCGCAGACCGTGAAACTGGACGCGGTCCTCGACATCATGTCCAGGGCGCCGGGGCTGAGGATCGTGCTGCTGGATGCCTGCCGCGACAATCCGCTGCGCCTGCCGGGCAGCGGCGACGGACTTGCCCGCGTCGGCAGCGCGGCGGATTTCCTGATCGCCTATGCGACCCAGCCGGGCGCCGTGGCCTTTGACGGCGAGGGGCGCAACGGCACTTTCACCGAAGCCCTGCTGAGCCATATCAGGACGCCGTCGCAGGACATCAGCGAAATGATGATCTCGGTGCGCAAGGATGTGGTGGCGAGGACCGGAGGCCAGCAGATCCCGTGGGAAAACTCATCCCTGACCCGGCAATTCCGGTTCGATGAGGGCCCGCCCACCGCCACGCCCGAGACGATCCTTTACCAGGTTGCGGCGAGGACCGCCGATCCCGCGCTGCTGCGGCTCTATGTCCAGCGCCATCCCGACGGCACCCATGTCGGCGAGGTGCTGGCCATGCTGTCGCAGGACGCGGGCGATCCGCGCGCCGCAGCATGGGCCCGCACCAGGACAGCGGCGAGCAGCTTTGGCAGTTGGCCCAGCGCAGCCGCCTGACGCCGCTTTACGAAAGCTATCTGCGGACCTGGCCCACAGGGCCGCATGCCGCCGATGCCCGGCGGATGCTGGCGGAACTTTCGTCGGCCGACCAGCCCGGACCGGCACGGCGCTGCGAGTTGCTGGCGACCCATCCCCGCGACGGGACCGAGACGACACCGGGCGTTCCCTTCGAGCTGCTGGCCCGCGATGCCGCACAGGCCATCGGGGCCTGCGAGGAGGCGATGCGGCTTGATCCCCGGCAGGCGAAATACGCAGCCCTTCTGGCGCGCGCCAGCGCGGCGGCCGGGCTGCGCGAACGTGCGGTCGCGCTTTATTCGCTGGCGGCCGAACGGGGGGATCTGCGCGCCATGGTCAGCCTTGCCCTGCTGAAGGAAACCGGGGACGGCGTGCCGCAGGACCCGCAGGGCGCGCGTGCCCTCTATGAACGGGCCGCAGCGGCGGGCAGCGCGGATGCGGCGATCAACCTGGCGGTGGCACTGCTGGAGGGGCAGCAGGACCCGGCAGACCGCGCGCGGGGCATCGCCCTGATGCAGCAGGCCTCGGCGGCGGGATCGGCGATCGCCACCTTCAATCTGGGCGTGCTGGCGCAGGAAGGCCAGTTCGGCGATCCCGGCGATGCCCGCGCCCTGTTCGAGCGCGCCGCGCGCGAGGGCGAGCCGCGCGGCCATCGTGCGGCGGCGGTGCTGCTGGACGAAGGCCGCGGCATCCCCCGCGACCCGTCACGCGCGGCGGTCCAGCTTTTGCTGGGGGTGGCGTCCGATGACGGCAGCCTGTTGCGGGAACTGGCCGAGCAGGGCCGGAACTGGAATCCCGAAACGCTGATCTCGCTTCAGCAGCGTCTGGCGCGGGCGGGACTTTACCGGGGCGCAGCGGACGGGATTCCCGGCCCCGCGCTGCACAATGCACTGGAAACCTGGCGCAACGGCGGCTTCGATACATCGGCCCTGTCCGGCTGATCCGCCGCACAGGGCCGAGTTGTGCCGGACATTCCACGACCTGTTTCTTCGTGGATTGCCTGACCGTGAAGCGCATCCCTTCAGCAGGGGCTTGCTGTCAGCAGGCCGCAATCCGGCCAGAATGCTGGCGATCCGCCAGATCAAGGCTCGATGCCCCGGATCGAGGCTTCGTCGATTACGCATGGCGGTCGCCGCCGGCGTCCAGCGGATGACGGGTCATGCGGAACGTGAAAGCAGGCCACGCGGCGGCGCCAAGACCACGCATGCCGTCAGGGCAATACGCGCCGATCGCAAGCCTCGATCGCGGTGCTGAGCCGGACATTCGGAGGCGCGACGCTGAGTCGCTGTCATTACGACAGCCGGGCAGCCTCATGCCCTGCGCACAGATCTGCAAGATCCGGACCTCGGAGCCGGGCAGATCGATCGTTGACCCGATCCACCGGATGCCGGGACCGCACACATGGCCGGCCGCACTCGTTCTCTTGCAGGTGAATGCGCTGTCGCTCGCGGCGCAGGCTGGCGCAGCTTTGCCGCGAGAGGCTTGCCGACATGCAGGCGGCCTTCGTGACAGACAAGGGCCGCTGCCAGGCTTTTCCTGCCGCCTCAGGCCGCCTTTCGTCCGAACCCGAGAACCTGATAGAGGATCAGCGCCGCCAGCGTCGAGGTGCCGATGCCGCCCAGCGCGAAATCTCCGATTTTCAGCGTGAAGTCGCCCGCGCCGAAGATCAGCGCGACGCCCACCGTGAACAGGTTCCGGGGATCGGCGAAATCGACCTTGTTCTCGACCCAGATCCGCACCATGGCCGAGGCGATCAGCCCGAACACCGACACCGACAGGCCCGCCAGAACCGGGGCGGGGATGGTCTGCAGGATGGCGCCGAACTTGGGCGACAGCCCCAGGCAGATGGCGACAAAGGCCGCAATCACGAAGACCAGCGTCGAATAAACCCTGGTCATCGCCATGACGCCGATGTTTTCGGCATAGGTGGTCACCCCGGTGCCGCCGCCCGACCCCGCGACCACGGTCGCAAGCCCGTCCGCGAAAAAACCGCGGCCGATGTATCGGTCCATGCTCTGTCCCGTGATCGCGCCCAGGGCCTTGATGTGGCCCAGGTTCTCGGCCACCAGGATGATCGCCACGGGCGCGATCAACGTGATCGCGGACCAGTGGAACTCCGGCCTCTGGAAATGCGGCAGGCCGAACCAGGGGGCGCCCGCGACCTTGCTGAAATCGATCCCCGCCACGATGCCCAGGCCATTGCCCAGCACCAGCACCAGCAGATAGCCCAAGACCAGCGCCAGCAGCACCGAGATCCGGCGCGAGGCCTGCGGCCCGTGGCACGAGATCAGCGCCATGCACAACACCGTCAGCAGCGCGATGGTCAGATGCGCAAGCGTCGGATTGCCGAAGGCGTTGAGCTGCTGCACCGCGACGGGCGCAAGGTTCAGGCCGATCGCCACGCCGATCGTGCCGGTCACGACCGGCGGCATCAGCCTTTCGACCCAGCCCGATCCGATCAGCATCACGACAAGCCCGATCAGGGCGTAAAGGACGCCGCAGGCAACGATCCCCCCCAGCGCATGGCCGATGGTCGCGCCCTCCTGCCCCAGCACTGCCAGCACCACCGCGATGAAGGCGAAGGACGACCCGAGATAGCTTGGCACCCGCCCGCCTGTGATCACGAAGAACAGAAGCGTTCCGATCCCCGAAAAGAACACCGCCACATTCGGGTCGAAACCCATCAGGATCGGCGCCACGATGGTCGAGCCGGACATCGCCAGCAGATGCTGGATGCCCATGGTGAAGGACGCAGCCAGGGGCAGCCTTTCATCCGGCATCACCACAGGGCCGGTGGCGGGGCGCCAGGTCGGGAAATACGACATTGATTCCTCGGGGTGACTGTTCGGTGCCCCGCTTAGCGCCTTCTCGCCCGCTCCGCCAATCCTGCATGGGGCCGCCAGCCGGTTCGAGGGCGCCCCCGTTTCGTCCGGCATCAACGTCCCCGCCAATACGGGCAGGCGGGCAGGCGGGCAGGCGGACCGTCCATCGCCCGTTGACGGGGCGATGGACGGTCTGTTGCTGGCAGGAGGGACAGGTTCTCCTTGCGGATGGCCGCTTCATGGGGGCTGCTGCAAACGTACCCCGTCTCAGCTGCAGCCGCTGGTGCCGCCGCAGGTGTTGCACTTCATGCAGGTGCCGTTGCGGACCAGCGTATAGTTGCCGCATTCCCCGCAGGGATCGCCCTCATAGCCCTGCATCCGGGCCTTGGTGCGGGCGTCCATCGCCACCGCCACCGTGCTTGCGGCGGCAAAGCCCGCCGATTCCGCGGCCAGACCCGAGGTCACGGCGACCGCGGACACGCCGCGCTGCAGGACCATCAGTTCTTGCGGCAGCCGCTTGCGCAGATAACCGGTCGAACTGATCTGGCGCAGCATCTCCAGTCCCTTGGACTTGTCGTCGCCTGCGGGCGCCGGATTGCGGCTTTCGGCCTCGCCGCCGCCCAAGGTGTCGAATCTGGCGCCGTTCGGCTGCACATGAGCCAGATCCGTGCGGTCCAGATAGCTGACCGCCAGTTCTCGGAAGATATAGTCCAGGATCGAGGTCGCGTTCTTGATGCTGTCGTTGCCCTGCACCATCCCCGCCGGTTCGAACCGGGTAAAGGTGAAGGCATCCACGAACTCTTCCAGCGGGACGCCGTATTGCAGGCCGACCGAGACCGCGATGGCAAAGTTGTTCATCATCGCCCGGAAGCCCGCGCCTTCCTTGTGCATGTCGATGAAGATCTCGCCCAAGCTGCCGTCGTCGTATTCGCCGGTGCGCAGATAGACCTTGTGGCCCCCGATCAGCGCCTTCTGGGTATAGCCCTTGCGGCGGGCGGGCAGCTTTTCGCGGTGGGACCGCACGGCCTCCTTGATGATGATCTTCTCGACGATCTTTTCGGCGATGACCGCCACGCGTTCCTGCGGGGTGCCGTTTTCCAGAACTTCGGCTGCTTCCTCGTCATCCTCGACCAGCGCCGAGGCCAGCGGCTGCGACAGCTTGGACCCGTCGCGGTAAAGCGCGTTGGCCTTGATCCCGAGGCTCCACGACAGCTCATAGGCCGCCAGCGCATCTTGAATCGTGGCCGTGTTCGGCATGTTGATCGTCTTGGAAATCGCGCCCGAGATGAAGCTTTGCGCCGCCGCCATCATGCGGATGTGGCTGTCCACCGACAGATAGCGCGTGCCCCGTTTCCCGCAGGCATTGGCGCAGTCGAAGACGCTGTAATGTTCGGGGCGCAGGAACGGCGCGCCTTCCAGCGTCATGGTCCCGCAGACATGGTCGTTCGCGGCGTCGATCTGCGCGCGGGTGAAGCCCAGGTGCCGCAGCAGGTCGAACGCCGGATCGGCCAGCCTCTCGGCCGGGATGCCGAGGGTGCCCTTGCAGAACTCCTCGCCCAGTGTCCACTGGTTGAAGACGAAGCGGATGTCGAAGGCCGAGGCCAGCGCCGCGTCCACCTTTTCCAGTTCGCGCGGGCCGAAGCCGTGGCCGGTCAGGCTGGTGTGATTGATGCCGGGGCAGTTGCCCAAGGATGCATGACCCACGGCATAGGCCGCGATCTCCTCGATCTGGGCGCTGGAATATCCCAGCACCTCCAGCGCGGCCGGGACGGACTGGTTGATGATCTTGAAATAGCCGCCGCCCGCCAGCTTCTTGAACTTGACCAGCGCGAAATCGGGCTCGATGCCGGTCGTGTCGCAGTCCATGACAAGGCCGATCGTGCCGGTCGGCGCGATCACGGTGGTCTGCGCATTGCGGAAGCCGTTCTCTTCGCCCAGCGCCAGCGCCTTGTCCCAGGCGCGCTGCGCCATCTGCGCAATTGCCGGATCGGGGCAGTTGTCCACGTCCAGCGCGACCGGGTTGACGTTCACGCCCTCATAGTCGCCGGTGCCATGGGCCGCCGCGCGGTGGTTGCGGATCACCCGCAGCATGGCGTCCGCGTTGCGGGCATAGCCGGGAAACGAGCCAAGCTCGCCCGCCATCTCGGCCGAGGTCGCATAGGAAACGCCCGTCATCAGCGCGGTCAGCGCGCCGCACAGCGCCCGGCCTTCGTCGCTGTCATAGCCAAGGCCGAGGTTCATCAGCAACCCGCCGATGTTGGCATAGCCAAGGCCCAGCGTGCGGAAGTCATAGGACCGCTGCGCAATCTCTTTCGACGGGAACTGCGCCATCAGCACGCTGATTTCCAGCGTCAGGGTCCACAGCCGGGTGGCGTGGACATAGCCGTCGGCGTCGAACTGGCCGTTCGAAAGGAACGTCAGCAGATTCATCGACGCGAGATTGCAGGCCGTGTCGTCCAGGAACATGTATTCCGAACAGGGGTTCGAGCCCCGGATCGGCCCGTCCGCCGGGCAGGTGTGCCAGGCGTTCACCGTGTCGTGGAACTGGATGCCGGGGTCGGCGCAGGCCCAGGCGGCGTGGCCGATCTGGTCCCACAGTTCGCGCGCCTTGACGGTCCTGGCGGTCTTGCCGTCGGTGCGCCGGATCAGCGCCCAGTCGGCATCCTCGCGCACGGCCTGCAGGAAGGCATCGGTCAGGCGCACCGAGTTGTTCGAGTTCTGCCCCGAGACCGAGGCATAGGCTTCCGAATCCCAGTCGGTGTCATAAGTCGGAAACTCAATGGAATCAAAGCCCTGACGCGCATATTGCAGAACCCGGTTGACATAGGTTTCCGGGATCATCGCCCTCTTGGCAGACCGGATGGCGGCCTTCAGCGCCTCGTTCTTCGCCGGATCGGTCGCGTCCTCCGCGCTGCCGTCCCACTGGCGGATCGCCGCGAAGATCTCGTTCAGCTTCGCCTCGTGCATCTTGGACCCGGCGACCAGCGAGGCAACCTTCTGTTCCTCGATGACCTTCCAGTTGATGAAGGCCTCGATGTCGGGGTGATCCATGTCGCAGATCACCATCTTGGCCGCGCGCCGCGTGGTGCCGCCCGACTTGATCGCGCCCGCCGCCCGGTCCCCGATCTTGAGGAACCCCATCAGCCCCGAGGACTTGCCGCCGCCCGACAGCTTTTCCCCCTCGCCGCGCAGGGACGAGAAGTTGGTGCCGGTGCCCGAGCCGTATTTGAAGAGCCGCGCCTCGCGCACCCACAGGTCCATGATGCCGCCCTCGTTCACCAGGTCGTCGGCGACGGACTGGATGAAGCAGGCGTGGGGCTGGGGATGCTCATAGGCCGAGTTCGACTTGACCAGTTCGCCGGTCTGGAAATCGACGTAGAAGTGGCCCTGGCTCGGCCCGTCGATGCCATAGGCCCAGTGCAGGCCGGTGTTGAACCACTGCGGGCTGTTCGGCGCGGCCATCTGGCGGGCCAGCATGTGGCGCATCTCGTCGTAATAGGCGCGGGCGTCGGATTCACCGGTGAAATAGCCGCCCTTCCAGCCCCAATAGGCCCAGGCGCCCGCCAGACGGTCGAACACCTGCCGGGCCGAGGTCTCGCCCATGAAACGCTCGCCCTCGGGCAGCGCGGCCAGAGCCCCCTCGTCCGGGACCGAACGCCACAGGAATTCGGGCACGCCCTTTTCACGCACGCGCTTGAGCCGCGCGGGCACGCCCGCCTTGCGGAAGTATTTCTGCGCGATCACGTCGGACGCGACCTGGCTCCAGCCCTCCGGAACCTCGACGGCCTCGTTGCGGAAGACGACGGTGCCGTCCGGGTTGCGGATTTCCGAGGTGGTGGTGACGAAGCCGATCCCGCCATAGGCCCCGGCCTGTTCGCTGGTGAAACGCCGTTCGATCCGCATTGTTGCCCCCTTCGCTTGCGGCATGTGCCGGTCCGGCGGCAGGATGCATCCCGCCGCTTTCGAGCGGTGGCAGCCGCCCGGCACATGGTTTCCTGGTTCTGCTGCGGAACGCCAATTACGACTATATCTAGTGGGTTCCGCCTGACTGGGACACAATTTGCAGCGTCAGAGGGGTGGGGACAAGCGATATATTTTTCCCCGGCCGCTCGCCCGGCGATTGACAAACCGCGCGTTTTTGCCCCGGCCTGATCCTGTACCACGGGAACGTTTTTCCGGTGGATAAGTCGGTACGAAGGATTCTGGCAGGATTGCCTGAACCTTTCTGCTGCCGCCTAGGCGTTATCCACAGACCTGTCCACCGCCCCGCCCGAGTCGCTGGCGCGCAGAATGGTCTTGTCGGTGACGATCATGTCCAGCGGCTGATCGGTCGGCTCGTCCGGAATTTCCGGCAGGGCCTGCGCGGCCCAGGCCAGCCCGATCGCCGTCACGGGCGCATGTTTGCGCAGCTTTTCCAGCGTCCGGTCGTAAAAGCCGCCGCCATAGCCCAGCCGGTGCAACCGCAGATCGAATCCGACCAGTGGCACGATCACCACAGCGGGTTCGACCAGCGGGGCCGAATCGGAAGGGTGGCTGGTCCCCCAGGGGCCGCACACCAGCGGCTCGCCCCGCCACAGGCGGAACAGCAGCGGCATCGCCGGCCCCGGCACCACCGGCAGGCAGACGGGGCCGTCATGGGCGGCCAGCGCCGGCCGCGGGTCGGGTTCGCCCCGCATCGGCCAGTATCCGGCCAGCATTGCCCCCCCATGCGGGGTCAGGGCGTCATGCAGATTGGCCTGCAGGGCCGCCCCGTCGCCCCCCGCCGCGCGCGCAGCCAGCGCCCGCGCCCGCAGCGCGGCCTTGTCCGTCGTCAGATCAGCAGCCATGTCGCAAACCCCAGAAATGCCAGAAAGCCCATCACATCGGTCAGCGTGGTGACGAAAGTCCCCGAGGCCAGCGCCGGGTCCAGCCCCATCCGTTCCAGTGTCAGCGGCACCATCACGCCCCCCAGGGCCGCGACGATCTGGTTCACGATCATCGCCATCGCCAGAACCACCCCCAGCCGCAGATCGCCGAAGACCAGCAGGCCCGCCATCCCCAGGATCAGCGCCAGCCCCACCCCGTTCAGCATCCCCGCGAAAAGTTCGCGCTTGATGACGCGCCGGGCGGTCGAACGGTTCAGGTCGCGGGTCGCCAGCGCCCGCACCGCCACGGCCAGCGACTGCGTGCCCGCGATGCCCCCGGTCGAGGCCACGATCGGCATCAGCGCCGCCAGCACCACCAGGGCGGCGATGGTGCGTTCGAATTGCGCGATCACCAGCGCCGACAGCGAGGCGGTGAACAGATTGGCCACCAGCCACGGCAGGCGCTGGCGCGCGGTGGCCAGCGCGCTGTCGGACACATGGCTGTCGGTGTTGACCCCCGACAGGCGCAGGATGTCCTCCTCGTGTTCCTCGTCCAGCACGGTCATGGCGTCGTCGATGGTGATGACGCCGACCAGCCGGTCGTGATCGTCCACCACGGGGGCCGAGATCAAGTGATACTTGTTGAAGGCATAGGCCACGTCGCCTTCGTCCTGCCGGGCGGAAATGGTGCGGAAGCTGTCCTCGGCGATGTCGCGCAGGCGGGCGGTGCGCTGCGACGACAGCAGCCGGCCCAGCGTGACATAGCCGACGGGATGGCGGCGCGGATCGACCAGGATCACGTGATAGAACTGGTCGGGCAGCCAGTCCTCGGCCCGCAGGAAGTCGATGGTCTCGCCCACGGTCCAGTGTTCGGGGGCGGCGACCACCTCGGACTGCATCAGGCGTCCGGCGGAATATTCGGGCCAGTTCAGCGACTGCTCGACCGCGGCGCGGTCGGATTCGTCCAGCGCGGCCAGGATCGTCTCGCGCTCGGGGCCTTCCATGTCCTCGACCAGATCGACGACATCGTCGCTGTCCATCTCGCGCACGGCCTCGGCCAGCACGTCATGGGGAAGCTGCTCGATCACCTCCTCGCGGATGGCCTCGTCGATCTCGGTCAGGATCTCGCCACCGATCTCGCCAGACCACAGGCGCAGGAATTCGCGCCGCCGGGCCAGGTTCAGCTGTTCGATCAGGTCGGCGATGTCCGCCGGGTGCAGGGGTTCCAGCAGCGCGTCCAGCCGGGGCTGATCGGCACGGTCGATCGCCTCCTCGATATCGGCGATCACGGCGCGCGCAGGAACGAACTCGCCGTCGTCGGGGTCGGCCCCCTGCCGCGTGTCGGTCATGCCGTCTCTCCTGTCGCACCGCGCGCGCCGCACCATATCGGCGCGCCCGAAAACCGGCAACTGCGCAAAAGTCAGGCGTTCAGCAGCACCAGCGCCGCCGCGTGCAGGTCAGGGGTGGCGGCGGCGATCACCTGCCCGCCCCCATGCGCGGGTCCGCCCTGCCAGTCGGTCACGATCCCGCCCGCGGCCTGCACCACCGCCATCGGCGCCACGATGTCATAGGCCTGCAACCCCGCCTCGATCACCAGATCGACCTGCCCCAGCGCCAGCAGCGCATAGGCATAGCAGTCCAGCCCATACCGCGTCAGCCGCACCCGTTCCGCGACCCGGCGAAAGGCCGCGCCCTCGGCCGGGGTGCCCACTTCGGGATAGGTGGTCATCAGCGTGGCATCGGCAAGTTGCACGCCCCCGCGCACCGTCAGGTCGCCCGCGCCATGGGGCGAGGCAAGACGCGCCGCCCCCCAGCCGCCCTCGAACCGTTCACCGGTCCAGGGCTGGTCCACGATGCCATAGATCGCGCCGTCGGCATCGGTCAGGCCGATCAGCACGCCCCAACTGGGCGCCCCGCACAGATAAGCGCGGGTGCCGTCGATCGGATCAAGCACCCAGGTCAGGCCACTGGTGCCGGGCCGGGCCCCGTATTCCTCGCCCTGCGGGCGGCGCTCGGCCAGGATCGCGCGCATGGCGCACTCGCTGGCGCGGTCGGCCTGAGTCACGGGATCGAAACCCGTCGCGGCCTTGTTGTCGGGCCGCAGCGCAGGGCTGCGAAAATGGCGCAGCGTTTCGATGCGCGCGGCATCTGCCATCGCGGCTGCCGTGGCGCGCAGCGTCTGGCGGTCGTCATCGGACAGGATCATGGCGGGCTTCCCGGTCTGCGCGGGCGCCGTCGCCCGCAGCGCGGGCTTAGCGTTCCCGCGCCGCCGTGACCACTGCCGAAACCCCCGGCTGATTCCCGGATCAGGCCGCGTGCGACAGCACCCGCGCCAGTTCGAAGATCTGCCGCCGCTGCGCCTCGGGGATGGAGTAATAGGCCCGAACCAGTTGCAGCGCCTCGCGGTCGGCCAGCAGGTCCGAGGGCGCGGCAGCCGCATCTTCGGCGGCCAGCCCCTCGAAGAAATAGGTCACCGGCACGTCCAGTGCCTGGGCAATATCCCACAGCCGGGACGCCGAAACCCGGTTCATGCCGGTTTCATATTTCTGAATCTGCTGAAACTTGATGCCCACCGCTTCGGCCAGTTGCTGCTGTGTGACGCCGATCGTCCAACGGCGGTGGCGAATACGTTTTCCCACATGTACATCGACAGAGTGTTTCATCGTCACGTCCTCGCTCAATCTTCACGGGCAGTAACGCGGCTACTTTCAATCAGCGAGACAAATCGGACATGTCCTCCCCCGATCTGACTAAAAAGACAGGTGTTTTGCCCGCCAAAGGCGGGTTTTCGACCCCCGCATACGAGGACCGGCAGGGCCTCGTCCGAATCGTTTGCATCAGTGCCCAAGGGGCGGCGCCACAACTTTCGCGTGTAGCTTCGCCGGGCGCTCCGGGGCCGGGCGAGGTCGCCCTGCGCATGGGGGCGGCGGCGCTGAACTTCGCGGATCTGCTCATGATCGAGGGGCGTTACCAGGACACGCCGCCCTTTCCCTTCACCGCCGGTCTGGAAGGGGCGGGCGTGGTCGAGGCCGCAGGTCCGGGCACGCCATTCACCCCCGGCGACCGGGTGGCCGTGTGGTCGCGCGGTACGCTGGCCGACCGCATGGTCGTTCCGGCGGATGCCTGTCTGCCCCTGCCCGACAACATGACCCTGGCCGAGGCCGCCGGCTTCCAGATCGCCTATGGCACCAGCCATCTGGCGCTGACGGGGCCGGGGGCGCTGCGGCCGGGCGACAGGGTGGTGGTGCTGGGTGCCGCGGGCGGGGTCGGGCTGACGGCGGTGGAAATCGCCGCGGCGCTGGGCGCGCAGGTGATCGGCGTCGCACGCGGCCACGACCGGCTGGAAACCGTGCGCCGCGCCGGGGCCCATCACGTGCTGGACAGCGACGCCACCCCCGACCTGAAGGCCGCGCTGAAGGATCTGGGCGGCGTCGATGTCGTCTATGACGCCGTGGGCGATGCGGCGGGGCTGGCGGCCTTTGGCGCCCTGCGGCCGGGCGGGCGGCATCTGCTGATCGGCTTTGCGGGGGGCAAGCCGCCCGCGCTGCCGCTGAACCACGCGCTGGTCAAGAACATCTCCATCCACGGCTTTTATTGGGGCGGTTATCGCAGCCTGGACCCGCAGGCGCTGAAGGACAGCCTGACGGCGCTGTTCGCGATGCATGCGGCGGGACGGCTGCATCCGGTGGTCGGCGCCACCCTGCCCATCGAACGCGTGGCCGAAGGTTACGCCCTGCTGCGCAGCCGCCGGGCGGTGGGCAAGGTCATCATCACGATGGATGGAAATGCCGCAGACCTGCCCGGCAATGATGAAAAGGCAGGTTGAATCCGCGCCTGTCCGAACCAATATCCGTCCGGAACCGCCCGGCCCAGTCCGGGCGCAAGAGCCATGCCGAGGGAGAGTTTGATGGCTGAATACAACACGATCCGCCGCCCGTCCGCGACGGCCACCCGCGGTGCGGTCTTCGACGAGGGCCTGCGGGCCTATATGAACAAGGTCTACAGCCTGATGTGCGTGGGCATGCTGGTGACGGCGGCCGCGGCCTGGGGGCTGTCGGAACTGGCGATCGGGCCGGACGGCAAGGCCAGCGAATTCGGCCGCATGCTGTACCAGTCGCCCCTGAAATGGGTGATCATGTTCCTGCCGCTGGTCATGGTCTTCGCCTTCGGCGCGGCGATGCGGCGCCTGTCGGTGCAGGGCGCGACCCTGCTGTTCTATGCCTTCGCGGTCGCCATGGGCGCCTCGCTCAGCTGGATCTTCCTGGCCTATACCAGCACCTCGATCGTCACGACCTTCGTGGCCACGGCTGCCGGTTTCGCGGGCCTGTCGCTGTTCGGCTATACGACCAGGCGCGACCTGTCGGGGATGGGCCGCTTCCTGATGATCGGCCTGATCGGCCTGCTGGTGGTGATGATCGTCAACATCTTCATGCAGTCGCCGGGCCTGCAGTTCGCGATCTCGGCGGTGGGCGTGCTGATCTTTGCCGGCCTGACCGCCTATGACACGCAGAACATCAAGAACACCTATCTGGAAATGGCGGGCAGCGACGCGGACTTCATCGGCAAGGCCGCCATCATGGGTGCGCTGACCCTGTATCTGGATTTCCTGAACCTGTTCATGTTCCTGCTGAACTTCATGGGCGAGCGCGAGTGAGCGCACGCCCATGAACGGAAAAGGGCCGGCGTTTCGCTGACACATTCCGTCCCTTAGGACATGCCGAAGAGGGCCTGCCGGAGACGATCTGGCAGGCCTTTGTTCTTCTGAGAGATTTCGAGAGACGCCCGGGCACAACTTTCGGGTGAGAAGGCGCGCAGCTGCGCCTGGAAACACTTTATAGGGGATTTCACATTATCCCGCTTCGTGGCAGGCGATAACCGCCAATCTACGGAGCGACGCAATGATCAAGACGCGAGGCAACTTGCAGGTCAGGACTCTGCCAAAGCTCACTGTCTCCCAACTCTACCCCGAAGAACGAAAGGAAATCAACCTCAACACCTGCGGCGACCCCGACTGCGGCAACTTCGGCGTTTCCCCTGATCCAGTGTTCGATCAATTTGTAGGTAGGGGAGCAGAAGCCCGGCGCCAAGCAGCAGGACGAACAGACCCGAAGATCGCAGCAGGCTTCGGCTTCTACACGATGAGCTCCGTGAAAGACGAGGAGCGCATCTCGAAGGCTCTCAACTTCCACAACGCCCCTGCGATCTGGAGCGATGGCCGTCGGCTGGTGTGTCGCCATCATCAGGGCGCCTCAGCATGCAAGGTCGGTTTTGCCCTGCTCTCGAACCATCACTTTCTGGATGAGCTCGAGAGGCTCAGGGACAACGACGGCGTCCTCGATGGCCCAAGGTGCGGGGCTTGTGGAAGACGATATCTCGCCGCTCCGGACGAGTTCGCCCTGAACGGCACCAACGGTAAAGATCCGAAGACGAAGCGTCCGCTCGGGATTCGCGTGATCCACAAGCCCTGCAAGGGCCGGAGGGGATCGCGCTTCACCGTCTCGAAGGACCACCAGGGTCAGCGCGACCGAGAAGATAACATCAAGAACCTGAAGATGCTGGTGAATGGTGCGTCCATCAACAGCATCCAGCGGGTCTTGACCTGCCCCAGGACCGGCGAGCGCGCCGGCATGTCGAGGATTTATGATCGGATATTCTGGCTCGAGCGGACACTTCTCGCGTTCGAACGCGCCCAGCTCGGGAAGTGGCGGAAAGATCTGGAGCGCAGAGGCGTGTTGCGCCACACGCGCATTGCGCACGACGACATCGTGCTCGGCATCAATTGGGAAACCTCCGCCGATCGCCGCATTACTGCGCTGAACTGCTCTGCCTCAACCGACATCCAGAGTGGGTATGTGTTCCGTCTTGATGTGGATTTCGACCCTCGCGTTGATCCGGTTGAGGCGTTCAAGGACGCCTACCTCGACGAGAACCGGCGCCCGAAGAACCTGTTCGGCCAGTATCGAAATGCGACACAGAGCTTCGTTGCTCCGCTCCTGCACTACCAGCGCCCCACGGGCCGTTTCGATGAGGCTGCGTTCTTCGGAGCTTGCCAGTCGAGCTTGCGCTTGTTCGCCGTTCAGACGGCAGACGCCTTCGACGGCGCCCCTCTGCCGTCGGATGTTCAGCAGGCTGTCGCAGAAGCGCGCTGGTTTGCAGATGCTGCCGAACTTGTCGGCGAGGAGTGGTTCGGATTGTCCGAGCATCCGCGCGACAGCTGAAACACCTTTACCGGCATCATGACGCGCGATGCCTACACCAAAGCCGCCCACCTGGCGCTGCTGAAAGAGATGCTTCCCGAGGGCAGGATGACCCTGGTGTCGGAACAGGAAGCCCTTATCGCGCAAACCGTGCCGCACATCTTCCGCGACCACATCCTCGCCGACCGCTTCGAGTGGCTGGCCATCGCCTTCGACAAGGAGGCCACGAAGCCGAAAGTTCAGCACCGGGTGGGTGTGTTCCGCAGCAATCTCATGCAGTTCCGGCAGTCCTACGCGAGCCAGGATGTCTCCGACTGGGAAATGCTCGAACTCTTCGTCGAGCACAGTATGACGCCGGCAACATCCAGCACTCGAAGCGGTGCGCCTGGGCCAGCGCACGGTGCCACCTTCGAGTCGTGGGCATTCCCTCAGCTATGGATCAGCTCGCCCGCCGAAATTGCTGGCGAGACGCAGAAGATCGTGGGGTTTCCGATCCTCTCGCCGCGATATCGCTCGCAGTTGCGCCTGCTCCCGTTCGATGCCAGCCCGACCGACCCGGAGCTTCGCGCCGCTCTGGCGCGCCGTGTCCTTCGCGCCACCATCCAGCCCACCAGCACTTTCTTCAATGCTCTCCGCACGCGCCTTGCTCTCGCTGGACGCGCTGGCGGCAGATCCACGCGAAACGGCCCCAGCTTCGTCAGCGGCGCCGCTTACAACCCGCGGGTGTTGATCGCCGTGCTCAACATCTACCGCATCTACTACAACTGGTTCGACGCGCGCTCCTATGTCTCCGAGCTGAACGAGAGCGACAACACCGAAGCAGTCTCGCCCGGAACCACGGCCAAGCGCGTGCCGGGCTCTTCCGACCGGATCTCGATCCCAAAGCAGAGGAAGCGCGTGTCGATCAAGGAAACGCCGGCGATGCGTCTCGGCCTTCAGGACCGAAGCGGGACGAAGTCGCCTCGCAAGGCGCCGGACCTTCACAGAGTCCTCTACAAGCCCTGGATACTTTACGGCACGCCGATCTGGACCCGGTTTGAAGGGTAAAGGCAGATGCAACAAGCCCGCCCCATTTGACGAGCAGGCTGATCCAAGGGGCTGCAATGTGTCAGAGGAGTCGCGGCGACTGCGTGCCACCCCTCCGGGCCAGCATCTATGAACATCGTTGCATTGCAGCTTCCAGAGGAATCCGTTTCGAACCATATTCTGATCAGAACATTAGAAGCCGAGGGCCAGATGAACGACGACCGCAAAATCACCGACCAGAGCGGCTTCGTCTGGTCGGTTGCAGACATCATGCGAGGCAAGCTGAAACCATCGGACCTGCCCCCCAGTTGTCCCTCGTTCATGACGAGAGTCCTTGCGGTTGATATTG
>CALLYR010000075.1 GCA_937859005.1 uncultured Paracoccus sp.
ATGGCGTCCATCAGGTCTGGGTCAGCCTCGATCGAATCGATTGAACTGATCCGCAGGCGCGGCAGGTCGGGCACCATCTTCAGAATACGGCGCACGAGGTTGCCCAGCCGCGGCTGGCCGGGCAGGTCCGCGCCCCAGCTGGTCAGGTCCACGCCGGTCAGCACGACCTCGTTGAAGCCGCGGTCGCGCAGGCGGGCGATCTGGTCCACCACGACGCCCGCCGGGACGGACCGCGAATTGCCGCGCCCGTAAGGGATGATGCAGAAGGTGCAGCGGTGATCGCAGCCGTTCTGGACCTGCACATAGGCGCGGTGACGGCCGAAGCCGTCGATCAGATGGCCCGCGGTTTCCCGCACCGACATGATGTCGTCCACCATGATGCGTTCCGTCCCGAAATCGGGCGCGGCAAGGCGCGTCCATGTCTCGGGCTGCATCTTTTCATGGTTGCCGACGACGCGGGCGACCTCGGGCATGGCGGCGAAGGTTTCGGGTTCCGTCTGCGCCGCGCAGCCCGTCACGATGATCGGCGCGCCGGGGTTTTCGCGGGCAAGGCGGCGGATTTCCTGGCGGGCCTTGCGCACGGCCTCGGCCGTGACTGCGCAGGTGTTGACGATCACCGCGCCTTCAAGGCCCGCGGCCTCGGCCATCTCGCGCATCGCCTCGGATTCATAGGCGTTCAGCCGGCAACCCAGCGTGGCGAAGACAGGGGGCTTCATCTCCATCACGCGGCCCCCAGCCAGTCGGGGGTCAGGGTGCCGTGGAACACCGTGGCGGTCGGACCCTCCATCCACACGCCGTCCTCGCGCCAGTCGATCACCAGATCGCCGCCGGGCAGATGCACGGTCACGCGCCGGTCGGTCAGCCCCCGCCGAGCTGCGGCCACCGCCGCCGCGCAGGAACACGACCCCGAGGCCAGCGTGATCCCCGCGCCCCGTTCCCAGACGCCGACGCGGATCGCATCGCGGGACAGGACCTCGACCACCTCGACATTGGCGCGTTCGGGATACAGCGGATGATGCTCATGTGCCGCGCCAAAGGCGGGCAGGTCCACCGCCGCCAGGTCGGGGACGAAAAAGGTCATGTGCGGATTGCCCATGCCGGTCGCCACCGGATCGCCCGGAATCGGCAGATGCAGCAGGTCCACGTCCTCGGCCAGCGGGACCCCCCGCCAGTCCAGCACCGGCGGTCCCATATTGACGCGGGTGAGGCCATTCCCCGCGTCCTCGACCGCCAGCGTCGCGTGGTCGGTCCGCAGGGTCAGGCGGTCGGCGCCGCTCTGGTCCATCAGCCAGCGCGCGATGCAGCGGGTGGCATTGCCGCAGGCGGCAGACCGCGAGCCGTCGGCGTTCAGGAACACCAGCCGCGCGTCGGACCGGGTGTCGTTCTGGACCACCGCCAACTGGTCGAAGCCCACCCCGAAATGCCGGTCCGCAATACGCCGGGTCAGCGCAGGCGTCGGCAACCCGCCGCCTCCGCGCAGGTCCAGAACCACGAAGTCATTGCCCAGCCCGTGCATCTTGACGAAGGGCAAAGGAGAAGGCGCGCGCATGTCCATCGCGGCCATATACGCGCCGTCTGGCGATTCCGCCAGAGCCGCGCAATTTTCCGCTTGACCCCCTGACGCCCCCCCCGTAAGGAAACGCCCTGTGTTGGGCCCATAGCTCAGTTGGTAGAGCAACTGACTTTTAATCAGTGGGTCACAGGTTCGAATCCTGTTGGGCTCACCACTGTTTCCCCTGCCGGATGACAAGAAGGACTGCCGCTTGCGGCGGTGGCTTCCGCGTCCTGTCGCAAAGGATGCCGCGGCGCCCCTGCCAAAGCCGGAAAGCCGCCCGCCCTTGCACCATGGCGTCCCTGGACAGGCGGGAACCATTCCGGCGCACGCCTTCCGCAGGTCCCTGGAAACCGGGAAAGCGCGCCGGAACCGGCAGCCGGTCGCGGGCCTGCCCGGTCCCGCTCAGGCCGCCCCGGCCCCCCCTGCCTGACGGCGCGCCGCCTGCCTGCGGGCGACGCGGGCGCGGATCGCGTCGATGTCGGTCACCGGCGTCGCGCTGAACAGCGTGCGGGTGTATTCATGCTGCGGATCGGTGAACAGCGCGTCGCGGCTGCCCTGTTCCACCACCTCGCCCTTGTAGATCACCATCACCTCGTCGGCGATGTAACGGACCACCGACAGGTCGTGACTGATGAAGACATAGGTCAGCCCGAATTCGTCCTGCAGGTCGGCCAGCAGGTTCAGCACCTGCGCCTGCACCGACAGATCCAGCGCCGACACCGGTTCGTCCAGCACCAGCAGCGAGGGGTTCAGCATCAAGGCGCGCGCAATCGCGATCCGCTGGCGCTGGCCGCCGGAAAACATGTGCGGATAGCGGTTGTAATGCTCGGGCTTCAGGCCGACGCGTTCCAGCATCTCGCTCGCGCGGCGGCGGCGCTCGGCCGCGCCAAGGCGGGTGTTCAGGACCAGCGGTTCGGTCAGCACGTCGCCCACCTTCTGGCGCGGGTTGAGCGAGCCGTAAGGGTTCTGGAACACGATCTGCAC
>CALLYR010000076.1 GCA_937859005.1 uncultured Paracoccus sp.
TTTGTCGCCATTCTGGCCGACGATGCGACGACGCTGGCCCTGGCCGACCGGGCCGGGGAACGCGCGCTGATCCTGAATGCGGGGGCGCGGGGCGACAGCTTGCGCGGGGCCGACTGCCGCGCCAATGTCGTCCATGTCGCCCCGGCCCATGCGATGCTGGCCGACGGGCTGGCGCAGTTCCTGATGTGGAAGAAATGGCCGCGCTGGTTCCTCGTCTCGGGCAGCCACCCCGAGGATCAGGCGCTGGCTGCCGCCTATCGCCGCGCGGCGGAAAAGTTCGGCGCCAAGATCGTCGAGGAGCGTGTCTATGAAGATACCGGCGGCGCCCGCCGCACCGATTCCGGCCATGTGCAGGTGCAGGCGCAGATGCCGGTCTTCACCCAGCGGGTGCGCGACCACGACATGCTGATCGCCGCCGACGAGGCGGGCATCTTTGCGGGCTATCTTCCCTATCAGACATGGGAGCCGCGGCCCGTTGCCGGTTCCGCGGGGCTGGTCCCGCGCAGCTGGCATCCGGCGATGGAGGCCTGGGGCGCGTCCCAGTTCCAGAACCGCTTTGAACGGCTGGCGAACCGCCCCATGCGCGACGAGGATTACCAGACCTGGCTTGCCCTGCGCATCCTGGGCGAGGCCGCGACCCGCGCGCGGACCGCCGACCCCGCGGCGCTGCGCGCGGCGATCCTTGCGCCGGACTTCGAGGTGGCGGGCTTCAAGGGCCAGAAGCTGACGATCCGCGACTGGGACCACCAGTTGCGCCAGCCGGTCCTGCTGACCACCGACCTGCTGCTGACCAGCGTCAGCCCACAGGACCAGTATCTGCACCAGACATCCGCGCTGGACACGCTGGGCTTCGACCGTCCAGAGTCCACCTGTAAATTCTGAGGGATAGATGAGAACCGCGCTGATCCTGCTGCTGGCCACTGCCGCGCCCGCATTCGCCAACCGCGTCTATGTCACCAACGAAAAGGGCAACGACGTCACCGTGATCGACGGCGGCACGCTGGAGGTGCTGGGCCATTATCCCGTGGGCACCCGCCCGCGCGGCATCGCCATCTCGCCCGACGGGAAGGAACTGTATGTCTGCGCCTCGGACGACGATCTGGTGCGCGTCTTCGACCCCGAGACGATGCAGGAAACCCATACCCTGCCGTCCGGTCCCGACCCGGAGCTGTTCGTGCTGCATCCCTCGGGCAACCCCCTCTATATCGCGAACGAGGACGACAATCTGGTGACGGTCGTGGACACGCAGACCCACCAGATGCTGGCGGAAATCCCCGTGGGGGTCGAACCCGAAGGGATGGCGGTCAGCCCTGATGGCAAGACCGTCATCAACACCTCGGAAACGACGAATATGGCGCATTTCATCGACAGCGCCAGTTACCAGATCACGGCAAACGTGCTGGTCGATCAGCGGCCCCGGTTCGCCGAATTCACCAGCGACGGGACGCGGCTGTTCGTCAGCGCCGAAATCGGCGGCACGGTCAGCGTGATCGACCCGGCCACGCAGGAGATCGTGAAGAAGATCGGCTTCCAGATCCCCGGCGTCCTGCCCGAGGCGATCCAGCCCGTGGGCGTGCGCGCGACCCGCGACGGTTCCCGCGTCTTCGTTGCGCTGGGGCCGGCGAACCGGGTGGCGATGATCGACGGCGCGACGCTGGAGGTCGTGGACTATATCCTCGTCGGCCAGCGGGTCTGGCAGATGGCCTTCACGCCCGACGAGAAATACCTGTTCACCACCAATGGCAATTCCAACGACGTGACGGTGATCGACGTGGCATCCGCCCGCGCGGTCAAGTCGATCCCCGTGGGCCAGCAGCCCTGGGGCGTCGTGGTGGCGCCGGACTGACAAGGACGAGGGGGAAAGACGATGATGACCAGACTTCTGACCGCGGCATTCCTGGCTGTGGCGCTGACTGCGCCCGTGGCGGCGCAGACCCCGGCGACTCCGGTCCCGGCCGACAGCGCCGCGCCCGCGGATGCGGCCTCCCCCGCGCCCGAGGGCGAGGATGACGACGATGACGAGGGCGGCGGGCAGGCGGCACCGGCTGCGGCCAGCGCGGTCGAGCATCATGACTACGGCCCCTCGGGCATCATGACCCGGTCGAATCGCGAGGATCTGGCGCCGCTGACGCTGGCCTCGGGCAAGCCGGTGGCGGCCGAGGAATATTCGCTGCAGTCGGGCGGCTATTACCGCCTCAGGATCGAGGCGGACGGCAGCCAGGAACTGGCGCTGTCGGGCGGCGACTTCTTCCGCGCCGTCTGGGTCAACGAGATCATCGTCAACGACATCGAGATCCGTCCCATGGGCGTCCATTCGATCGAGTTCGACGCCGCGGGCGAAGCCGAGATCAGCTTTGTCGCCATCGTTCCGGGGCGCCATACGATGTCGGTGCCGGGAAGCCGCGGCGAAAGCCAGCAGGCGGTGTTCAACATCCGATGACCGACACGCCCGCCCTGCGGATTGCCCATGTCAGCCACCGCTTCGGCAGCGTCACCGCGCTGGACGACGTGTCGCTGACCGTCCCGCGGGGCGGGTTTACCGCGCTTCTGGGCGTGAACGGGGCGGGCAAGACCACGCTGTTCTCGCTGGTCACGCGGCTTTACGCCAACCGTTCCGGCGTGATCGAGGTTGCGGGCTTTGACCTGCGCCGCCAGCCCTCGCAGGCGCTGCGGCGGCTGGGCGTGGTGTTCCAGTCCCGCGCCTTGGACGCCGATCTGACGGTGGAACAGAACCTGATGTATCATGCGGCGCTGCACGGCATCCCCCGCGCGCAGGCCCGCCCGCGTCTGGCCGAGGTGCTGGCGCAGGTCGATCTGGCCGACCGCAGGGCTGCGAAGGTCGCGGCGCTGTCGGGGGGCCAGATGCGCCGAGCCGAGATCGCCCGCGCCCTGATCCACCGGCCCGAGGTGCTGCTGCTGGACGAGCCGACCGTGGGCCTCGACGTGAAATCGCGGGCCGAGGTGCTGGCCCTGACCCGGCGGCTGATCGCGGATCAGGGCGTGTCGGCGCTGTGGGCCACCCATATCCTGGACGAGATCGGACCCGCCGATGACCTGGTCATCCTGCACCGCGGCCGGGTGTTGCGGGCGGGGCCGGCGCAGGCCATCGCAGCCGAGGCGGGGGGAGACCTGACGCGGGCCTTCCTTGCGCTGACCGGGGCGGCGGCATGAGCGGCTGGGCCACGGTCTTCGGCGGCATCGCACGGCGGGAAACCCTGCGCTTCGTCAACCAGCGCGGGCGGTTCCTGTCGGCGCTGGTCCGGCCCTTGGTGTGGCTGTTCATCTTTGCCGCCGGATTCCGGGCGGTGCTGGGAATGTCGATCACGCCGCCCTATCAGACCTATGTACTGTATGAGGTCTATGTGACCCCCGGCCTCTGCGCGATGATCCAGCTGTTCAACGGGATGCAGTCGTCGCTGTCGATGGTCTATGACCGCGAGACGGGGGCGATGCGGACGCTGCTGGTCAGCCCCTGGCCGCGCTGGTTCCTGCTGGGATCCAAGCTGGTCGCGGGCGTGATCGTATCGATCATCCAGGTCTATGTGTTCCTGGGCATCGCCTGGTTCTGGGACATCCGGCCGCCGCCCTTCGGCTATCTGGCGGTGCTGCCCGCGCTGGTGCTGGCGGGGCTGATGCTGGGGGCGATGGGGCTGTTCCTGTCCTCGGCGGTCAGGCAGCTGGAGAACTTCGCGGGCGTGATGAACTTCGTCATCTTCCCGATGTTCTTCGCATCGAGCGCGCTTTACCCGTTGTGGCGGATGCGGGAATCCTCGGTCCTGCTGCACGACATCTGCGCGGCCAATCCCTTCACCCATGCGGTGGAACTGATCCGGTTCGCGCTTTATCTTCAGGTCAACTGGCTGTCGCTGGCGGTGGTGCTGGGCTGTCTGGCGCTGTTCTTCGGCGCGGCGGTGTTCATGTATGACCCGGGCCGGGGCCTGGGCGTTCGCCGCAAGGGGGGATAAGGGATGCGCCTGTTTCTGCTGATCGCCGCGCTGGCCGCGCCTGTGCCGGGGCTTGCCGCCACGCCCACGCCCGACTGGCCCTGCGTCCAGCCGCGCCAGCCGCATCTGTCGCTGGGGCAGGTCTGGGCCGGCCCGCCGCCCGATGCCGATACTCCGCGGCTTGCCGCCGATCCCGCCATCGCCGCCCTTGCCGACCGGGCCGTGCAGCGCCGCCTGCCCGTCGAGGAGGCCGAGGCCGCCATCGCCGATTTCGCGGCCGGCGCCTCTGACGCGCAACTGACCGCGCTGATGCAGGCGGTGTTCGACCGGATCGACAGCCACCGCACCCGGCTGCTCGACGGCATTGCACGCTATGGCCGCAAGCAGGTGGATCTGGCGGCGCAGGTCGAATCGCGGCGCCAGCGCATGGCGGAACTGGAAAAGGCCCCCTGGCCCGATTTCGACGCCATCGACCGCGAGGAAGCCGCGCTGGACATGGAAACCCGCGTCTTCACCGACCGCCAGCAAAGCCTGACCTATGTCTGCGAAACGCCGGTGATCCTGGAACAGCGGCTGTTCGCGCTGGGGCGGGCGATCGCGGGCCATCTTGGGACGCAATGACGGCCGGGGGTGACGCAGGGAACCGGGGGCGCTAGACTTCGGTTCGGTCGAACATGACCGGGATCGCCAGATGAAAGCCAGCCCGATGCGCAAGACCCTGACCTGCCTGTTCCTGACCTGTATCCTGACTGCCGCCCCTGCGCTGGCGCAGACGGCGACCACGGTTCCGCCGGCGGAACCCGGCGCCATGGCCGGGACTGCTCCTGCCGCCGGTGCCGATGCGCCCGCGGACGGCACGGCCCCCGCCGATCCCCGGACGGGGCAGACCCCGTCGCCCGGAACCGTCATTCCCGATCCCGCCCAGATGGAGCCGGAACAGACCCCGCTGCCGCAGACCACCCAGCAGGCGCTGCAGGCCCCCGGCAGCGCCCCGGCAGAGGGCGCCGCGCCCGTCCCTGACGCGGCCGCGCAGACGCCGCCGTCGAACCAGTCCACCGCGGGGGCTGCGAACAACGGCAGCGCGGGCGTGGCCACGGCCGCGACCCCGTCGGACAAGGGTGTGCCGGACGGCACCGCGCCGGGCAATTCGGGTTCCACCGGGTTCACGGGCGGCCTGGGCGGGTCGATGATCGGGACCAACCCTTCGGGCGCGGTGCCGGAATCCAGGACCTGGCAGCCGCCGACCGCGCGCGGGCTCGACCTGCGTGGTTGATGGCGGAGGAGAATGGGA
>CALLYR010000077.1 GCA_937859005.1 uncultured Paracoccus sp.
GACATTGAACGGCCGCGCTGACGCGGCCGTCCTCGTTCACGATTTCAGTTCTGCTTACGTCGAAAGTAGTCACGCACACGTCTCGCGCTCTGTCAGCCAGGCAGGATCCCGCCCAGGTTCGCTGCCCGCGCGGCGCAAGCCGCTTGAACAGATGCGCGGCCCACCACAGCGCCACGCCCAGGATCAGCAAGAACATCGGATCACCCCCGGAAGAAAATCGCGCTCACCCTGCCATCAGCCGGCCAGCGCCGCAATCGCCGCCGCCTTGTCCAGCGTGCGGCGCGCGGTCTCGACATGCAGGTTCTCGACGATCTTTCCATCCACGACGGCCACGCCCCTGCCCTCGGCCGTGGCGGCCTCGAAGGCGTCGATCTGGCGGCGGGCGAGGTCGATTTCCGCCTCGGTCGGTGCAAAGGCTGCGTTGGCGATGTCCAGTTGCGCCGGATGGATCAGCGTCTTGCCGTCAAAGCCCATGTCGCGGCCCTGTTCGCATTCCGCGCGCAGGCCGTCCTCATCCTTGAAGGCGTTATAGACGCCGTCCACGATCACCCTGCCATGCGCCTTTGCGGCCAGCAGGCACAGGCCCAGCCCCGCCTGCATCGGCAGCCGGTCGGGACGGAAGCGGCTGTTCAGTTCCTTGGCCAGGTCGTTGGTGCCCATGACCATGCCTTCCAGCCGCGGATGGGCAGCGATGGCACCGGCGTTCAGCATCCCCAGCGGCGTTTCCATCATCGCCCACAGCGGCGTGCCGGGCACGATCGCGGCGACCGCGTCCAGATCGGCGGGGCTGTCCACCTTGGGGATCAGCACGGCATCCGCGCCGCTGGCGAAGGCCGCCGCATCGTCGCGCCCCCATTCGCTGTCCAACCCGTTGATCCGCACGATCCTCGCCCGCCCGCCGTAATCCTGCGCCAGCGCCTCGCGCAGCGTATCCCGCGCCGCGGCCTTCTCCCCCGGCGCCACCGCGTCTTCCAGATCGAAGATGATCGCGTCGGCGGCAAGGCTGCGGGCCTTGTCCATCGCCCGCACATTGGCGGCGGGAATATACAGGATGGAACGATAGGGATGGTGCTGGCTCATGGGCTGCCTTTCGCGCAAAGCAACAATGTTGCGCATGCCTGTCCGATTCCGACCGAAACGGCAAGCCTTCTTTTGCCGCAGCGCAGCACGCGGGACGGCAAAATTGCCGGACGGCCGGAACGCAAGCGCGGGCCGCGGGCTTGCGTTCCGGGCTGCGTGCGGGACGCGGCCGGATTCCCGCCCCCTGTGCGGCAAGCCGAAAGGACGACGAGATGGCGATTGAAAAGCCGGGACTGCAGGACCTGCTCGAACACGGGCTGCAGGACATCTATTATGCCGAAGGCCGCATCCTCAAGGCCTTGGAAAAGATGATCGACGCGGCGCAGGACGACGAACTGCGCGAGGCGCTGGAACAGCACCGCGACGAGACCGGCGGCCATATCGGCAAGCTGGAGGAAATCTTCGAGGAACTGGGCAGCACCGCCAAGGGCACGAAATGCGAGGCCATGGACGGTATCCTGAAGGAGGGCGAAACGCTTCTGAAGGATTTCGGCGACAGCCCGGCGGGCGACGCGGCCATCATCTTCTCGGCCCAGGCGGTCGAGCATTACGAGATCGCCCGCTATGGCAGCATGCGCGCCTGGGCCGAGCTTCTGGGCGAGAACCAGGTGGTCCGGCTGATCGAGGAGATTCTGGACGAGGAAGAGGCCGCCGACGAAAAGCTGTCGATGATCGCCGAGGACCGCGCCAACCCCGCCGCCGCCGGCGACGGCGAGGATGAGGCCGACGAGAATGAGGACGACGAGGAGGAATAAGCCCCCGTCCCTGGGGCGGCCTGTCCGGGGGGCAGGCCGTCTGCACCCTGCGGATGTGCCCGCCCCTTGCCCGCGTGCTTGCCCGGACGGCACGCATGAGGCTGCATTTTAGCGCAAACACCGCCCATGCGGCACCGCGGCGCGCTTGCGCGGCGCAGGGCAAGGGTCTAGTGCGGCGCCAGCCCATCAACCCAACGGAGGTATTCATGGCTCGTCCCAAGATCGCCCTCATCGGCGCCGGCCAGATCGGCGGCACGCTGGCGCATCTCGCCGCCATCAAGGAACTGGGCGATGTCGTCCTGTTCGACATCAGCGAAGGCACGCCGCAGGGCAAGGCGCTGGACATCGCCGAATCCGGCCCGTCCGAAGGGTTCGACGGCAGCTTCAAGGGCACCAACGATTACGCCGACATCGCGGGCGCCGATGTCTGCATCGTGACCGCCGGCGTGCCCCGCAAGCCGGGGATGAGCCGCGACGACCTGCTGGGCATCAACCTCAAGGTGATGAAGTCGGTCGGCGAAGGCATCAAGGCGCATGCGCCGAACGCCTTCGTCATCTGCATCACCAACCCGCTTGACGCGATGGTCTGGGCGCTGCGCGAGTTTTCCGGCCTGCCGCACGAAAAGGTCGTGGGCATGGCCGGTGTGCTGGATTCGGCCCGCTTCCGCCACTTCCTGGCCGATGAGTTCGGCGTGTCCATGCGCGACGTGACCGCCTTCGTGCTGGGCGGGCATGGCGACACGATGGTGCCGCTGGTCCGCTATTCCACCGTCGCCGGCATCCCGCTGCCCGATCTGGTCAAGATGGGCTGGACCACGCAGGACAAGCTGGACCAGATCGTCCAGCGCACCCGCGATGGCGGCGCGGAAATCGTGGCGCTGCTCAAGACAGGCTCGGCCTTCTATGCGCCCGCGACCGCGGGGATCGAGATGGCGGAAGCCTATCTCAAGGACCAGAAGCGCGTCCTGCCCTGCGCGGCCTATGTCAAGGGCGCCTATGGCCTGGATGGGATGTATGTCGGCGTGCCGACGGTGATCGGCGCGGGCGGCATCGAGAAGGTCATCCACATCGAACTGGACGCCGACGAGCAGGCGATGATGCAGAAATCGATCGACGCCGTGAAGGGCCTGGTCGAGGCCTGCAAGGGCATCGACAGCTCGCTGGCCTGATCCGGGCGACAGGGTTTCAAGGGGCGGTCGCCGATGCGCGGCCGCCCTTTTCATTTGGCAGGCCACGATGCCGGTTTCCCGTGATCGCTAACACCTGAATCCTTTGCCCTGACCCTTGCGGTGCTTGTGATCACAGGCTTCGGAACAGTGATCACGGAAGGCGGTATTTCCGCGCAAAGCCTTGCGCGGCGGTCCGGCGCGCTTGGCCTTCACCCTGCATCTGTGGCATGAGGATGCCCGAGTCCACCGTGCGAGGTCGCCATGAACATCCATGAATATCAGGCCAAGGCGCTGCTGAAGCAGTACGGCGCCCCCGTGTCGGACGGCCGCGTCGTCCTGAAGGCCGACGAGGCCAAGCGCGCCGCGTCCGAGATGGACGGGCCGCTGTGGGTCGTCAAATCCCAGATCCACGCCGGCGGCCGCGGCAAGGGCAGGTTCAAGGAACCCGAGGCCGGCGACAAGGGCGGCGTGCGTCTGGCGAAATCGGTCGAGGAAGCGGACGAACTGGCCCGCCAGATGCTGGGCCGCACGCTGGTCACCCACCAGACCGGCCCGGCCGGCAAGCAGGTGAACCGCATCTATATCGAGGACGGTTCCGACATCGCGCGCGAGCTGTATCTGGCGCTGCTGGTCGATCGCGGCACCTCGCGCATCAGCTTCGTCGCCTCGACCGAGGGCGGCATGGACATCGAGGAAGTCGCCCACAACACGCCCGAGAGGATCGTCTCGTTCAGCGTCGATCCGGCGTCGGGCCTGTCGGATTTCCACGGCCGCCGCGTGGCCTTTGCCCTTGGCCTGACCGGGAACCAGGTCAAGCAGTGCGTCCAGCTGGTCAAGAACCTGTATCGCATGTTCGTCGAGCGTGACATGGAGATGCTGGAGATCAACCCGCTGATCGTGACGACCGACGGCAACCTGAAATGCCTCGACGCCAAGATGGGCTTCGACAACAACGCGCTGTATCGCCAGCCCGACATCATGGCGCTGCGCGACGAGACCGAGGAAGACCCCAAGGAACTGGCCGCGTCCAAGTTCGACCTGAACTATATCGCGCTGGACGGCGAGATCGGCTGCATGGTGAACGGCGCGGGCCTTGCGATGGCCACGATGGACATCATCAAGCTGTATGGCGCGGAGCCGGCCAACTTCCTCGACGTGGGCGGCGGCGCCAGCAAGGAAAAGGTGACCGAGGCGTTCAAGATCATCACCTCGGACCCGAACGTGAAGGGCATCCTCGTCAACATCTTCGGCGGCATCATGCGCTGCGACATCATCGCGGAAGGCATCATCGCCGCGGTGAAGGAAGTCGGCCTGCAGGTTCCGCTGGTCGTGCGGCTGGAAGGCACGAACGTCGAGAAGGGCAAGCAGATCATCAGCGAAAGCGGCCTGAACGTGATCCCGGCGGATGATCTTAGCGATGCGGCCGAGAAGATCGTGAAGGCGGTCAAGGGGTGATGCCGCGCCGCGCCCATGCAGTGACCATTCCCGCGCTGGCCGCTGTTGTCAGCCTCGCGGGATGCGTGGGCGCGAACGACGATTCCACCATCGCCGAACGGCGCGAACTGGGGAACATCCGTCCGTGGAACGTCGTCCCGAACGCGTCGCCGCGAACGCTGGTCGCGACCTTCAAGCGTTATTGTCTCGACGGTCCCGCCGATGCCGCTCGGGCTGCCGCGATGCTGCGTTCGGCCAGCTTCGTGCCGCAGGGCGGCTGGGTCGGTGGGCTGCGCGCCTTCGTCGTGGACGACAGCCGTCCGCAGGTCATCATCTCGGATGACGGGCGTGGCTGCGCGGTTTCGGCGCTGTCGCGAACCGGCCAGACGCAGGCACTGACCGAGATGATTGCGGACAGGCTGCCGCAAGCGCAGGCGCTCGGCCCCACCGGACGGGCGGTCGAGCAGGTCTGGGCGACCGGGCGCACACCGCGCGAACGCATCCTGCTTATCCGGGACGGGACCCCCGCGCCCCTCAACAAGATCACCATCGCGCTTCAGCGGCATTGATCGCGCGCGACACAACCTATCGTTAAGGATATCGAGATCATGGCCATTCTCGTCGACAAGAACACCAAGGTCATCTGCCAGGGCATCACCGGCTCGCAGGGAACCTTCCACACCGAACAGGCGATCGCCTATGGCACGCAGATGGTCGGCGGCGTGACCCCCGGCAAGGGCGGCACGACGCATCTGGACCTGCCGGTCTTCAACTCGGTCCACGAGGCCGTCGAACAGACCGGCGCCAATGCCAGCGTGATCTATGTGCCCCCGCCCTTCGCGGCCGACTCGATCCTGGAAGCCATCGACGCGCAGATCCCGCTGATCGTCTGCATCACCGAAGGCATCCCGGTGCTGGACATGATGAAGGTCAAGCGCGCGCTGGAAGGCTCGAACTCGCGCCTGATCGGGCCGAACTGCCCCGGCATCATGACGCCCGACGAATGCAAGATCGGGATCATGCCCGGCTCCATCTTCCGCCGCGGCAGCGTCGGCGTCGTGTCGCGGTCGGGGACGCTGACCTATGAGGCGGTCAAGCAGACCTCGGACGTGGGCCTTGGCCAGTCCTCGGCCGTGGGCATCGGCGGCGACCCGATCAAGGGCATGGAACATATCGACGTGCTGGAGATGTTCCTGGCCGACCCGGAAACCGAATCGATCATCATGATCGGCGAAATCGGCGGCGCGGCCGAGGAAGACGCGGCCCAGTTCCTGGCCGACGAGAAGAAGGCCGGCCGCTGGAAGCCGACCGCCGGCTTCATCGCCGGGCGCACCGCCCCCCCCGGCCGCCGCATGGGCCACGCCGGCGCCATCGTGTCGGGCGGCAAGGGCGACGCTGAAAGCAAGATCGAGGCGATGAAGGCCGCCGGCATCATCGTCGCCGACAGCCCCGCCGGTCTGGGCGAGGCCGTGCTGAAGGCGATGGGCCGCTAAGGCCCTTGGACCACGCGCGGCCCCTGCCTAGGTTGGGGCTGCGACGCAGATTTCTGGCGCCGGCGCGGACCCGCGCGCGGCGCCGCCATTCAACAGGCTTCAACCGGGCCAGGTGAACGCGATGAACGACCAATCCCCCAACGCCGCCTTCCGTGACAGTTCGTTCCTGCAGGGCCACAACGCGGCCTATGTCGAACAGCTTTACGTCCAGTGGGCGAACGATCCGGCGGCGGTGGATGCCGCCTGGGACGAATTCTTCCGCGGCCTCGG
>CALLYR010000078.1 GCA_937859005.1 uncultured Paracoccus sp.
CGATCGTCCCGATGTTGACGTGCGGTTTCGTCCGTTCGAATTTTGCCTTTGCCATTGCAAAGCTCCTCAAATCTCAGGGGGTCAGGGCGGGCGGGGACAGGCCCCGCCGCACCGCGTCAGGCGTATTTCTTCTGGATCTCGTCCGAGATGTTCTGCGGCACGGCCTCGTAATGGTCGAACTGCATCGTGAACACCGCCCGGCCCGAGGACATCGAACGCAGGTTGTTGATATAGCCGAACATGTTGGCCAGAGGCACGAAGGCATCGATGACGTTGGCGTTCCCGCGCGAATCCTGCCCGCGGACCATGCCGCGGCGGCTGGTCAGGTCGCCGATGATCGAGCCCGTGTATTCCTCGGGCGTCACGACCTCGACCCGCATGATCGGTTCCAGCAGCTTGGCGCCGGCTTTCTTCAAGCCTTCGCGCATCGCGGCGCGCGCGGCGATCTCGAACGCCAGAACCGACGAGTCGACATCGTGGAAGGCGCCGTCCACCAGCGCGACCTTGAAGTCGATCACCGGGAAGCCCGCCAGCGGACCCGAGTCCATGACCGACTTGATGCCCTTTTCGACGCCCGGAACATATTCCTTGGGCACCGCGCCGCCGACGATCTTCGACTCGAACGAATAGCCCTCGCCCGGCTCGGTCGGCGCGATCTGCAGCTTGATGCGGGCGAACTGGCCTGTGCCACCGGTCTGCTTCTTGTGGGTATAGTCGATCTCGGCCGGCTGGCTGATCGTTTCGCGATAAGCCACCTGCGGGGCACCGATATTCGCCTCGACCTTGAACTCGCGCCGCATGCGGTCGACGAGGATGTCGAGGTGAAGTTCGCCCATGCCCTTCATGATGGTCTGGCCCGATTCCAGATCGGTCTCGACCCGGAAGGACGGGTCCTCGGCAGCCAGACGGGCCAGCGCCAGACCCATCTTTTCCTGGTCGGCCTTGGACTTCGGCTCGACGGCGATCTCGATCACCGGCTCGGGGAAGGTCATGGTCTCCAGGACGACGGGCTTCTGCGGGTCGCACAAAGTGTCGCCGGTGGTCGTCTCCTTCAGCCCGGCCAGCGCGATGATGTCGCCGGCGAAGGCCTCGTCGATCTCCTCGCGCTGGATGGCGTGCATCAGCATCATGCGGCCGACGCGCTCGCGCTTGCCCTTGGTCGAGTTCATCATCTGGTCGCCCTTCTTCAGCGCGCCCGAATAGATGCGCGTGAAGGTCAGCGAACCGACGAAGGGGTCGTTCATGATCTTGAACGCCAGCGCCGAGAAAGGCTCGCTGTCATCGGCATGACGCTCGATGTTGCGGGTCTCGGTTTCGTCACCGGGGGCGAAGCCGACATAGGCCGGCACGTCCAGAGGCGAGGGCAGATAGTCGATCACCGCGTTCAGCAGCGGCTGCACCCCCTTGTTCTTGAAGGAAGAACCGCACAGGACCGGAAAGAAGGCCAGCGCCAGCGTGCCCTTGCGGATCAGCGCGCGCAGGGTCGCCTCGTCGGGCTCCTCGCCCTCCAGATAGGCTTCCATCGCCGTGTCGTCCTGCTCGACGGCAAGTTCGATCAGCTTGCCGCGCCATTCGTCGGCAAGATCCTTCAGTTCGTCGCGGATCGGCTGGCGGATCCAGGAGGCGCCCAGATCCTCGCCCCTCCAGACCCACTCTTCCATCTTCACGAGGTCGATGATGCCTTCCAGCTTGTCCTCGGCGCCGATCGGCAGGGCGACCGGGGCGGGGGTGCCGCCGGTGCGGTCCTTGATCATCTGGACGGACTTGAAATAGTCCGCGCCGATCTTGTCCATCTTGTTGACGAACACCAGCCGCGGCACCTTGTAGCGGTCAGCCTGCCGCCAGACGGTTTCCGTCTGCGGCTCGACGCCGGCGTTGGCATCCAGCAACGCCACCGCGCCGTCGAGAACCGCCAGCGACCGCTCGACCTCGATGGTGAAGTCAACGTGGCCGGGGGTGTCGATGATGTTGAAGCGGTACTTGGTCTCCGCGGTTCCCTCGTTCGTGGGATCCTCCTGGCGCTGCCAGAAGGTCGTGGTCGCGGCCGACGAGATGGTGATCCCGCGTTCGGCTTCCTGTTCCATGAAGTCCATGGTGGACGCGCCTTCGTGGGTTTCGCCCATCTTGTGGTTCTTGCCGGTGTAGAACAGGATCCGTTCGGTCGTGGTGGTCTTGCCGGCATCGATGTGGGCCATGATGCCGAAGTTGCGGTAGTGGTCGAGAGCGTAAACGCGCGCCATGATACTCGGTCCTTACCAGCGATAGTGGCTGAACGCCTTGTTGGCGTCGGCCATCTTGTGGGTGTCTTCACGCTTCTTGACGGCGGTGCCACGGTTGTTGACGGCAT
>CALLYR010000079.1 GCA_937859005.1 uncultured Paracoccus sp.
TCTTTCGCGACAATGCGCATCTGATGGCCCAATATGCGGATTCCGTCCGGGCGGCGCGGCGGATCGCCGAAGGCAAGACGGGGCTGGTGCGCATCGCCTATATGGCCTTTGCTGCGACCGAGCTGATGCCCGCCGCGGTCGCCCGCTTCAGCCGCGCCCATCCCCATGTCGAGGTCAGCCTGCAGTATATCCGCACCCAGGGGCAGAAGCTGGCCCTGGCCAGGGACGAGATTGACCTGGGCTATATGATCGGGCCGTTCGATCATCCCGAATATCACAGCCTGCTGCTGGCGACCGAGCCGCTGTATGTCGCCACCCCCCGCAACCATCCGCTGCTGCGCCGCCCTGTCATCAAGCCCGCCGATCTGGCGGGCGAGAAGATCATCCTGGGGGATCAGAAGGAGTGGGGCGAATATCGCTGGCGCCTGGCCGACATGTTCCACACCGAAGGGGTCGAACTGAACGTGGCGCTGGAGGCGTCGAACACCCTGGGTCTGCTGGGGCTGGTATCGGCGGGGCTGGGGGTGACGGTCTATCCCGAAAGCCTGACCGGCTTTCTGGGCCGCGCGGTTGAACTGCGGCCGATCATGCATCCGGCCTTTCGCCTGAACACCGTGCTGGTGTGGAAGCGCGCCAATCACAGCCCCCAGGTCCGCGCCTTCGTCGCCACCGCGCGCAATCTGCCGGCGCACCGCTGAATCCGCCACGATCCCCCTGCTGCAGGCGCTGCCGGGCAGCGCCTGCGAGCATGTTGCGGCAGGCGCCCTCCCGCCCGGCCGCAAGCGATCCAGTCCCGGCGGGGAAAGGCCGCAAGGCAGGACGCCCTTGCGCGACCGCGGCATCGCCTGCCTGGTTCACCGGCAATTCGGGACGGTTACCACTCGCCTCGTGGAAATTGCCAATTGGCAATTTCCGCCCGTCATTCTGCGAAGCGGGAGGCGAGGAAGCTGTCGAGCGCGGCGCGCAGACGGTCCTGGGACAGGTCGCGGCTGAATTCCAGCACCACGCTGCGCCCGCGCGTGCGGATGCGAAGATCGGGCAGATCGGTTCCCTGCCCCGTCATGGCAGGCCC
>CALLYR010000080.1 GCA_937859005.1 uncultured Paracoccus sp.
TGGACAAGGGCTGCGGGCCGATGCACTCTGGCGCAGGACCTCGTGCAAGGAGAATGCGCGATGCATCTTCACGGCCTTCCGCTCGCCCTGGTTCTTCTGCTTGCCGCTCCGGCCGGCGCCCAGAACCTTTCCGTGGAAGAGATCGGCAAGCTGATCGACGAACGGGTGAACGCCCTCAATCCATATCAGGCGATTCTCAACGATCCCGACCCGGAACGCGCCCTGGCGGGAATGGAGATCATGCTGCAGCAGGGCGACGCCACGCTGCGCCGCATGGCGCTGGAATTCGGGCTGCTGTCGCCCAATCCCACGGTCCGGCGGACCGCCCTGGAGGGATTCCTGGCCTCCGGCCCGGCGCTCTCGATCCGCTTCGACGGCACCGGGATCGAGGACAAGGGATTTGGCACCTGGATACCGAATTTGTGGAACGGCACCGTCGACAGCGAAAACATCGGCTATTGGCGCATCCAGGTGTCCGGCCAGGACGAAGAGACGAAATGCTATCTCGATCAGAACGGAAAGTGCTTCATCACCGTGAATTCCGATGGCGTCTTCTTCACGCCCGACCGGATGAACGGCCGCGCGGACATCACCCCGGAAGGCACTCTGGCAGGGTCGGCAAACCTTTACGGAATAACCCCGCCGGTTCCATTCTCGGTGCAGCTGCTCGACTGAGGCTCAGTAGGCGGTGACCTCGTCGATGACGATGTCGCCGCCGCTCCAGGCGTCGAGAACGATCACTTCGATCCAGCGCATGTTGCGCGCCGCCCCCTGGCCGGTGTCCAGAAGCCCGTCGCGCGCCACCAGCCCGCGGGTCCACGAACGGAACCGCCCGGGCGTCTCGTCGACGGACCAGCGCAGGATCACTTCGCGCGGCGTGGTCTGGCCGCCGGCGGGCGCCGATTCCAGCCTGAGGCGCGAGACCGCGTGCATCCCGCCCCCCTCGAAGCCGAAGACGAAACGCATCTGCGGTGCGGGGGCAAAGACGAAAGGCCCGGGCCCCGTCATGTTCTCGGGGGCGAAGCGCGGATTGACCGGCGGCAGGGAGGCGCTGTGGAAAACCAGCGGCAGCGCGCCCGCCCCGGATTCCGCCGCGGCGGCGGGGACGGGTGCCTGAAGGTCGGCATAGGCGCCGCCCTGTTCGCCCAGGAACCGCCGCAGATGGATCGCGATCTCTCCCGAGCGGATGAAGGTGGCCTGCCCGGTCCCGTCCGAGGTCACGGCCATGCCGACGGGCTTTCCGGCCACGAAGACGAAGGCGCCGGAGGTGCCCTGGGCGACATCGGTCCCGCCGCCCTCCACCACCCCCTCGAATGTGAGATAGCCGCGATCCATGATCCTGAGCGCGCTGCGTTCCAGATCGCCCGCGGGCGTCAGGCGCACCAGCTCTCCCGCTGCGGCGCCGGCGCTGCGCCGGTCCTCGTCGAGATCCTCGATCCTGCCGGTGCAGCGGTCCCCGAGGTTGCCGCGCACCACGCCCACGGCAAGGTCGATCCCGTCCCAGAAGGGTGCGATCATGGTGGCAGTGGCGCTTTCCACCGGCGCCCCGGTCGAAAGCGTGACGCGCGGGAACGGACCGGCCACATGCCGGGGCATGACCACATGGCACAGGCCGTCCTGAACGAACATCCAGCCGAAGCCGCGTTCGCCCAGCCCGTTCTGCACGGAAACGGTTTGCGCAGGGGCCGCCTGCGAGTAGCATAGGGCCATCAGGGCAGTCAGCAGCGGTGCAACCATGAACCTGGGATATGTCATTCCACCGCTTTCGCTCGTGCTGTCGGGGCTGTTCGGCCTCTGGGCAACCGCGGCCGCGGCCCAGGACGAAGCCCCGGATACGGTCAAGATTGCACCGGACCGCGGAGGCTTCAACGAAATCGTCCGCAAGGGCGCCCTGATTTCCGGCTCGGTGGTGGCCGGGGTGCTCGTCCGGGAAACCGGCGGCGCGGGGGTGTCCCTGCGCGGCTATATCCCCGAGGGCTGGAAGGGCCAGCCGGTCTGCGCGCAGGTCAGATCGATCGACGGCCTTTACGAGGCGATCGGCCAGTATACGGTGCCCGCAGGCTGGACGGGCGGGATCGCGCCACTCGACTTTCCCACGAAGAACGCGGCCCTGCTGGAAAGCGCGGCAGAGGACGCGCTGGCCGTGCGCGTCACGCAGGGCCATTGCGGCGAGGCGGAGGACGCCAAGACCTCTGTCGCGCTGTGGAATGCGTCCGGGATGAGCCGTGCCGACCTGCTGCTCAACTCCTTCCGCGCGGACAATGTCTTTGTTTACGTGGGCACGCGCGAGACGCCGGTCCGCTGCCTGCCCATCGAGCATCCGGGGCGCACGGCTTTCGACAGCAAGTGCCCGCTGGACCTCGGCGGACTGTCCGGCGCGGTCGAACTGGAAATCTATCGCATCGTCGAGGGCAAGCCGGCGCCGCCCGATACGTTGACGGTCCACCTGCCCGGAGGCTGATCTTTCACGGAGGGTCCAGGCGGCATGCGGAAGGTTCCAACGCTGCGGTCCGGCCTTGCCCTGACCCGGGCGGCGAACGTCGGGGCAATCCTGCTGCTGGGCCTGCTCATCATCGCCGGCACCGGCGCCAGCCAGTGGACGTATCACGTCGCGGCCTCGACCTGGGGCGGGACGATCGCCTTTCGGGGCGAGGGCAATGACTGGCTCATCTCCCGCGGCACCAGATGCGCCGCCCGCGCGGTGCCGGACCTGCGCGCGGCCGGTCCGGCGGATGATCGCCCCTGTCCCCCGGCCCGTTTCGAGGCGCCGCAGGAGATCGTCTCGGAGGTGATCGAATGGCGTGAGGGGACGCGCATCCACTTTCGCCGCGTGCCGCCGGACGGCCGGCTGGTGATCCGGGCGCTCGACGGCGGGACGGCGGGATTTCCCGCGGATTCGCAACTCGTGATCCCGGCCGACGTGTGGCAGGGCCACGGGGCCCTTGTCTTCACCGGGTCGGTGCGCATCGGGGGCGACATGGGCACGGGCGCGCAGGACTATCTGATCGGCGGGCAATGGGAGGCACGGCAGATCGGGTTCCTCACCTCGCTTGTCCGCGACATCACCGAGGTGGTGCAGAAGGGCGAACTGACCCGCGGCGCCAGCGTGCAGGTGGTGGGCGGGGCTGAGCCGGTGATTTCCTATGGCCACATCACCCCGGCGGGGATCGGCGATCCGGGCCTTGAGGTCGTGGCGCTGAGCGAGCGCGGGCGGCTTTCGCTGCAGGTGGCATATTTCGGGCTTGCCAGGCCAATCCTCTTCCGGCCGGACTGGCTGGACAGGATCCTGTCCAGCCCGGTGCTGATCGCGCTGACTGTCCTGCTGACCCTGATCCTCACGGTGACGGAACTTCTGGTCGCGATCTTCGCCGCCGGCCGCGGCGGACGCGGCGAGGGCAGCGAGGGCAGGACGCGGCACTGACAGGCTGCCTCCGGCTGGCGCCGCCCGCGCTGGGGGGCGTTTTCCGGGCTTGCGCGTCACGCCTGCGCCTGCGGCCTTGCAAAGTGCCGCGGACCCGCCCGCAGGAAATGGAATGCCTTGGGCGAGGGACCGGAGTTCCGGCGCCAGGCGGTCCGGCTGGCGGTGACGGACGGGCGGCCATGGCCCGAGATCGCGACGCGGGGAT
>CALLYR010000081.1 GCA_937859005.1 uncultured Paracoccus sp.
GCTTGACCCATGATGCAGTGATGGTGGGGGCGGGGATCGCCCGCGCCGACCGCCCGGCGCTGAACGTGCGCGGCTTCGGCCCGGTGCGCCAGCCGGTGCGGGTGGTGATGGCGAACGGCCCGGTTCCTGACCTGCCAGCCGAAGGTCCGGACCACGGACCCCTGTGGGTTCTGACCGGACGGGTCGAGGAGGCGATGGCCGAGCTGGGCCGCCGCGGGCTGACGCGGGTGTTCTGCGAGGGGGGCGGGCGGCTGGCCGCGGGGCTGCTGGCGGCGGGGTTGGTGGACGAACTGGTGGGCTATACCGCCGGGGTGGTGCTGGGTGGCGACGGGCGGGCGGCGGTCGGGGATCTGGGGCTGGCCGCGTTGGCCCATGCGCCGCGGTTCACCTTGGCGGAAACCTGGCGGATCGGACCGGACCTGTTCCACCGCTGGGTGCGCGAAGGGGTCTAGCGCCACAGCCACGAATGACCGGCGAACGCCCCCTGCAGCTTGGCCAGCCAGCGCAGGCCGGGGTCCGAGGGTTTCAGGTCCGGGTCGGCCAGCCGGTCCAGCGCGACCTCGACCGGGCAGGGCAGGCCGCTGACCGGATCGACATAGCGCGGATAGGCGACCAGCGCCGCATGGACCAGCGCCGCCAGATCGGCCCGTGCCGTCCGCCGCGCGGGCACCGGCCCCAGGTCGCGCGTCAGGCCCCAGCCGGCATAAAAGGGCGCGCCCACCGTCACCACAGGCTTGCCGCGAACCATCGCCTCGAACCCCAGGGTCGAGGTGATGGTCCAGATTTCATCTGCCCTGTCGATCAGGGCGGCGGCGGGGGCATGCGCCGCCGTCACATCGGCGAGTCCCGCCAGATCGGCAGGCCCGCCTCGACATCCGGGTGCGGCTTCCAGACGATCAGCGCGCCGGGGTTTTCCGCCCGCACCCGGCGCAGCAGCGCCAGATTGCTCCGCTCCGCCCCCGCGCCAAGGCGGATCGAGGCGTCATCCTCGACCTGTCCGGGGACAAGGATGACGCGTCGACCCAAATCTGCGGGCAGGTCGGGCAGGGCGCCTGTCAGGTTGTATTTCGTGACGCCCCTCTCGCGCAGCCGCGCGATCAGCGCCAGCGCGCGGTCGCGCCCGCCCGGCGGCAGGGGTGTGGCGATCAGCCGTTCCAGCCTGCTTTCGCGGGTCGGGTCATAGTAAATCCCCAGATCATCCGCGACCAGCGACAGCGGCGGCACCAGCGCGGCACCCAGGCCGCGGGACCGCAGGAATCCATCCTCGACCCGTGCGGCCTGCGGCACGGCGTCGGCGCGGTTCGCCCAGGCCAGCGTCACCTGCGCCGAAGGCTTCCCAGTAAAGCGCACGCCCGCGCCGTTGCCGAAGGCACGTGCAAGGGCGGGCCGTTTCCACAGCCGCATCCCATAGGCCAGATGACCGCCCCGATCCTGCCGCCAGGCGCGGGCCTCGGCCTCGATCTGGCGCCGTGCGGTCTCGAAATCGCACAGCCGGTCGCGGCAGGGGTCATGCCAGACCGGCGCCAGCAGGTGACTGGCCGCGAACAGGGTTTCCGCAGTCGCGCGGCCCATCCGCCGCGGCACGGGGCGTTCGTCGTCAGACAGTCCCCAGCCGGCATAGAAGGGCTGACCGAACAGGCGCGGGCGGTGCCCGGCCAGCATCGCCTCATATCCCATCTGCGAACTGACGGCATAGACGGCGCGCGCATCGCCCACCAGCCGCCAGGGCGAAACCGGGCCGTCGCAGAAGATCTCGCCCCCGCGCAGGTCGTCCCGGGTCAGATGACCGGGCCGCAGGCCGGCGGCGGTTTCGGGATGGCTGCGCACGACGATCCGCGCGCCCGGATGCTCGTCGCGCGCCGCCGCCAGCATTTGCAGGAAGACCTTGCGACCCGCGCCCCGCAGCGAGGCATCGCCGCGTGTCTGGTCGATGATCAGGACATGGCCCGGCGGGGGCGCGGAGGCGTCCGGCAGATGGGCGTTGTATTTCGACAGATCGGCGGCGCGCAGCTGCGCCAACGCCGCCCGCGCCTCGGCCCCAAGGGCTGCAGCTTCGGCCGAGGCGGGGAGACGTTCGATCAGCGACGGGCACGCGGGGTCGAAATGCAGGCCGAACGGGTCGATCAGCAAGCCCACCGGACCGCGTCGGCCCACACGGCTGCGGTCGCGGCCCGGCAGGACCGACCGCAGGAACGCGTCCTCGACCGTGACCACCTGCGCCCTGCAGCGCGCGGCGATTGCACGGCCGCGCCAGGCGGTGGGACTTGTGCCCCAGACCCCCACGGCGTCGCCCCTGCCGGGCAGCCCGAGGGTGGGGCGCCAGCCTGCCAGCGTCAGGATGCGGCGGATGCGGGGGGCGGTCAGGAAACCGCCGTTGAACACGAACAGCCGCCGGGGGATGCCCCCGGCGGCCGCATCGTCCGGCATCAGGCTCAGCTGCCGATGCTGGACAGCGTGTCGGCGGTGGTGGCGCCGCCGGTGATCGCGCTCAGCGTCTTCTGCCACTGCACGTAAGGCGCCTCGGTCACATAGACGGTGTCGCCGTCGCGGATCATGAAGTCGCGCGCCAGGAACAGCCCGTTCGCCCGGGTCAGGTCCAGCACATAGGCCATGCGCTGATCGCCGATCACGTTTTCGCCCAGGACGGCGCGGGCGACCGACTGCGGCTCGTCCCGCAGGACAAACACGCCGGTCGGATCGGCCAGAGAGCTGGACAGCCCGCCGACCATGGCGATCGCCTCGATGGCGTTGATCTCCTCGGACCCCAAGGGCACCTTGGTCTGCCCGCCCAGCGCGCCCAAGGCGGTGAAGCTGCGCTGGTCCTCCTCGACCAGGATCACGTCGCCGGGACGCAGCGCCACGTCGTTGCGCGAATTGGCATAGAGATCCCTCAGCCAGACCTTGCCCGAGGACCGGCCGCGCTTGACCGTGACCACTGCCACCTCGGGGTCGATCGACACGCCGCCGGCGCGGGCCAGCATCGCCGACAGCGTGCGGGTCGGCCGCTCGATCGGGAAGACGCCCTGTCCGTTGACGCGGCCCATCACCGACACGGTGGCGCCGTCGCCCGCGACGCGGGTGACCATCACCTGCGGGTCGGGCGTCTGGCTTTCCAGCCGCTGGGTGATAATGCGGCGCAGCGCGTCGGGGCTGTTGCCCGCCGCCCTGATGCGCCCCGCATAGGGCACGAAGATATAGCCCGCGCTGTCCACCTGCAGTTCCTGCAGCGGGGTGTTCGACTGTCCCATCGACGCCAGCAGCCCGTCATCGACGTTTTCCCAGATGGTCAGGCCCAGCACGTCGCCGGGGCGGATCTCGTCGGCGCCGACCTGTCCGGCACCGAGGAAATCGGAACTGAACCCATAGCTGGGGGTATAGGCGGTCGCGCGGACGACATGGTTGTTGACATAGATGATGCGGGCGTCGCCCCCCCGCTCGACTGCGCCCTTGAAGATCTCTCTCTTGCTGGGGCCGGATCGGGGCAGGGCACAGCCTGCGGCCGCGGCCACAGCCGAACCGGCGATCAGTCGCAGCACTGCACGGCGAGGGGCCCGGCCACGAGCCGGAGGGGTGAGGGAAAGATCGGTCAAGTCCATCTCCTGTACGTCGTGCCGGCGAATCTGTGCCGGTTTCTTGTGCTTATGAGGCGGACGTTACCGGGTCCGCATCTTCATTTCCATTGCGGCTGCCGCCTTCAGCGATCATCCGCGCCCATCTGTTGCCTGTGCGCCGATCGCCCGCCTTCCAGCGCCTGATAGGGGTCGTCGGGATCCAGCATCATGTCCACGACCTGACGCAGCGCATGGGCGCGCGAGCGTGCCGCATAGAACCCCCCCGGCACCTGGCAGGTATCCAGCAGATAGTCGCGATAGTCGCGATAGAGGGCGAGGCTGGGCCGCTGCGGCTCGCGCAGGAAATCCTCCAGCGGCTGGGCGGACACCAGCCCCGGCTTGCCGAACACGGACCGGCCCATCGCCTTGACCGGCAGGCCGCGCCACAGCGCCTGCTGGGCCGAGGTGGAATTGATCGTGACCACCGCCCGCGCCTGCGACAGCAGCGCCGCCAGCTTGCCGCCGCCGATCAGATGCACCCGATCCGCCAGCCCCGCCGCCTGCGCCCGTTCCATGATGCGGCGGGCGGCGTCGCCGCGCCCGTCCTCCAGCGGATGGGCCTTGAAGACGAGGTGATGATGGCGGGGCGCCGCGTCCGCAAAGGCGTCCAGCACCTGATCGGTGAATTCGGACATCCGGCGATAGGGCGAATGGGCCAGAAAGCTCGAATCATGTTCGAGCTGCATCAGCACCAGAACAAAGGAATGGCCGCTGTTCCGGATGCGCCGCCCCTGCCGCCAGCGCTGCACCGCATGGACGGGTGCCAGCAGCAGCCCGCGCAGGTTCAGCCGGAATTCGCGCCACAGGCTGATGTCCCGGTGCGGCGTGAAGCCGGGATAGCGCCGGTTCGCCATCAGGACAAAGAAATGGTACAGCGCGCCATAGAAGCGGTGCTGGCGCATGTCGCCCCAATGCGCAGGGGGGCGGCCGATCTCGTCGCCGCGTTCCCTCAGCGCCGCGCGCATCTTTGCCAGGCCGATGTCCATCAGCCGGGAATGCCCGTTCGATCCGCCGCGTTCATAGGTGATCCAGTAGGGACGCAGATAACCCTCTTCGAACACATGCAGGACAAGGCCGTGGCGCGCGGCGGCGGCACGCGCGGCGGCATGGATCGGCCGGACATCGCCATACAGCACGATGTCGGTGACGCCCTTGTCCGCGATCAGCCGGTCCAGCGCCGCGGGCCAGTCCTGCGGCGTCCCGGCATAGGGGATGAAGCTGTCCCGGTCGCGCCAGAAGAACTGGTCGCCCGCATTGAAGCCGACGCGCCAGACCCGCGCCTCCGCCGCCCGCAGGATACGGCCCAGCCGGTCGAAGAACGGCCCATGCGGCCCCTGCAGCATCAGGAAGACGCGCGCAGAGGCGGGCAGCCCCGCCCGATCGCGATCGGATTCGGAGGGAAAGGCAGAATTCAATGCGTTCATCGGTCCGTCATGCCGTCCGAGCGCAGACGCAAGGGGGTTAACCTGAAATCGCCGCCTAGGTCGCATGATGTATCGGCACGGGAAAGCACAAAAATCGCAAGCCTGCCCGAAAGGACAGGATCAGGACCGAAGCCCGGCGCGGTTCCGCGCATTGGCCGGGCGGGCTTGCCTTGCCGCGCGGCTCGGGCGATTGTCGCGTCCGCAGACGGATAGCGGGAACCGACAGTCATGTTCACCGGGATCATCACCGACATCGGCCGTGTGACGGCGGTCGAGCTTCGCGGCGACATGCGCGCACGCATCGCCTGCGGCTATGACATGGATAAGGTCGATCAGGGCGCCTCGATCGCCTGCGACGGGATCTGCCTGACGGTGGTGGACAAGGGGCCGGACTGGTTCGAGGTGGACATCTCGGCCGAGACGCTGTCCAGGACCAACATCGGCGCAAGCGGCTGGTCGGTGGGCCGGCAGATCAACCTGGAGCGGGCGCTGCGCGTGGGCGACGAGCTGGGCGGGCATATCGTGTCGGGCCATGTGGACGGCGTTGCCCGGATCGAGGCGCTGGTTCCCGAAGGCGACAGCCTGCGCGTGACGCTGGAGGCGCCCGCGCATCTGGCCCGCTTCATCGCGCCCAAGGGGTCTGTTGCGCTGAACGGCGCTTCGCTGACCGTGAACGAGGTCGAGGGCAACCGCTTCGGCGTGAACCTGATCCCGCATACGCGCGCGGTGACGACCTGGGGTCAGGTGCGGACGGGCGATGCGGTGAACCTTGAGATCGACACACTCGCGCGCTACGTCGCGCGGCTGGCGCAGGCGGGGTGACGGGGCCGGACCATCGGCGCAGGCTGCGGCGTTGCATCTTTCGCCCGCGTCCAGTCTGCGCTAAGGCGCGGAGTTGCAGAACGGACCTTCGGCTGCGGACGGCGGTCCCATCCGAACGACCGAAACGCGCCGGAACAGGGGGCGGACCGCATGACATCGCAGGAACGCAGAATGAACTATGAACAGCCGGGACCCGTCGAGCGCGACTGGTCCGACGCCATTTCCGGCATCGAGGACATCATCGAGGACGCGCGCAACGGGCGCATGTTCATCCTGGTCGATCACGAGGACCGCGAGAACGAAGGCGATCTGGTCATCCCCGCCCAGATGGCCACGCCCGATGCGATCAACTTCATGGCGATGCACGGACGCGGGCTGATCTGCCTGGCGATGCCCGGATCGCGCATCGACGCGCTGGGCCTGCCGCTGATGTCGCCCAAGAACTCCAGCCGGCACGAGACCGCCTTCACCCTGTCCATCGAGGCGCGCGAGGGCGTGACCACGGGCATTTCCGCCCATGACCGCGCCCGCACGATCAGCGTGGCGATCGACCCCACCCGCGGCGCGGCCGACATCGCGACGCCGGGCCATGTCTTTCCGCTGCGCGCGCGAGAGGGGGGCGTCCTGATCCGCGCAGGCCATACCGAGGCCGCCGTGGATGTCGCACGGCTGGCCGGACTGAACCCTTCGGGCGTGATCTGCGAGATCATGAACGAGGATGGCAGCATGGCCCGTCTGCCCGACCTGATCGCATTCGCCCAGAAACACGGGCTGAAGATCGGCACGATCAGCGACCTGATCGCCTATCGCCGCCGGCACGACAACCTGATCGCCGAGCGCGACCGGACGGTCGTGACCTCGGCCTTTGGCGGCGAATGGACGATGCGCATCTTTGCCGACGAAACCCATGGCGCCGAACATATCGTGCTGACCAAGGGCGACCTGAGCGCGCCGGGGCCGGTGATGGTCAGGATGCACGCGCTGGACCCGCTGCATGACGTGCTGGGGATCGTGCGCGAGCGCGCGGGCGACCTGCCCGCCGCGATGCGGATGATCGCGGCCGAGGGGCGGGGCGCGGTGGTGCTGATCCGCGACCTGTCGCCCCTGCTGCCCCGGCCGGGTGAAACCTCGTCCCATACCCTGCGCCAATACGGGGTGGGGGCGCAGATCCTGTCGGCGCTGGGCCTGTCGGAACTGATCCTGCTGACCAACACGGCCCCGGTGAAGGTCGTGGGCCTTGACGCTTACGGTCTTTCGATCCATTCCACCCGTCCCATTCCGCAGGACTGACATGGCCGCGCTGACCGAACATACCATTCTGCCGCTGCCCCGGTTCGACACGCCGGTGCGCCTGCTGATCGTGGTCGCGCCCTATTACCGCGCCGTCGCCGACGGGCTGATCGCGGGCGCGCGCGCTGCGGCCGAACGGGCAGGGGCCGCGGTCGATCTGGCCGAGGTGCCCGGCGCGCTGGAAATCCCGTCTGCGATTTCCCTTGCCGGGCGGCTGGAAAGTCATGACGGCTTTGTGGCGCTGGGCTGCGTGATCCGGGGCGAGACGACGCATTACGACACCGTCTGCAACGACAGTTCGCGCGGGCTGATGCTGCTGGGCCTGCAGGGGCTGTGCATCGGCAACGGCATCCTGACTGTGGAAAACATGGATCAGGCGATGGTCCGCGCCGCGCCTGACGGGCAGGACAAGGGGGGCGGGGCCGTCGCCGCCGCGCTGCATCTGATCGCGCTGAAGCGGCTCTGGTCGGGAAGCAGCGATCCAAACGCGGGGCTCGACCCGTTCCGTCTGGCCAGGGAACTGGACGGGAGCGGCAGCGCATGACCGCCGCGCCCCGACCCGATCGCCGCGCCCTGAGCGCCGCCGCCCGCGTCTATGCCGTCCAGGGCCTGTTCCAGATGGAGGCAGCCGACCAGTCGGCCGAACGCGTCAGCCGCGAATTCCGCAACTGGCGCATCGGTGCCGAATCCGACGAAGGCACCACCCCCGAGGCCGACGAGGCGCTGTTCGAACGCATCCTGGACGGGGCGGTGAACTGGCAGGCACGCATCGACCAGATGACCGACCGGGCGCTGGTGGCGAAATGGCCCATCGCCCGCATCGATCCGGTGCTGCGGGCACTGTTCCGCGCGGCGGGGTCCGAACTGATCGCAGCCGATACCCCGCCGCGGGTGGTGATCTCGGAATACATGCGTGTGGCCGATGCCTTTTTCCCCGACGGGCCCGAGACGCGCTTTGTCAATGCCGTGCTCGATCACATGGCGCGCGAGGCGCGGCCGCAGGCATTCTGATGAATGTTGTGAAACGGGTGACATCAAGGCAACTCGGCCCTAGATTGCATGGGTCAACCTGCGGAGGCCGCCATGCCTGAACTCGTCCGCCTTTACATCCGCAACATCATCCTGGGCTTCGTGCTGGCCGTCCTGTTCACGGCGGCGCTGATCGGTCTGGACGTGGCCCATCTGCGCCACCTGGTCATGGCCACGCAGGGCGGCTGGATCGCCGTCATGCTGCTGGTGGTATTCAACACCATCGTATTTGCCGGTGTCCAGTTCGCCATCGCCGTCATGCGCATGGCCGAACCCGAAGACAAGCCCCGCAGCGGACTGCGCGCCCCGATCACCTTGCGCCCCCGTACCCTGGCTCCGGCTCTTGTCCCTGTCCGCAGCACTGACCGAGACCGGATTGTGTGATTTCGGCCACAGAAAGGGGCGGGGTGTGAGGCTTTTGTGAACACATGCAGTGAAAGATTCGGAAACAGGGGCGATCGCTGCGTATGAGTTCGCTTGGAACAGTTAGTTAATCTTCAACGGATTTCCGGCCCGAGAGCGGCAGCGGAAAGATCACGATTTCCGCGGATACAGAATTCAGGTAAAGTTCCCTCACTTTTGTTCACGGACCCGTGATCCAAGGGCTTTCCCCTGCCACTCTTAACACCTCTCGTCGTTAGCCTTAGGTGTGATTCATCAAGAACGCCATGGGCCGTCCGGGTCCGTGGCCAGGATCGAGAGGATCACGATGAAAACGATTGCCATTCTTGCGGGCGCCTCTGCCCTTGCCACGCTTCTGGGCGCGCCGGCCTTTGCCCAGACTGAAATCGCCCCTGGTGCCAATGTGATCGGCGCCACCGGTGTCAACGAGCAGATCGAGGATGTCGGCGAAGCGGTGCGCGACGATTTCGCCCGTTCCGAAGACGCGGCCCGCTTCGGCCCCGCCGACCGCCGCACCGGCACCTTCGGATCGGTGGCGCTGACCTATGCCGGCCGCACCGGCAACCAGGAAAACCAGGATTTCAGCCTGGCCGGGCGTCTGTCCCACAACATGGGCCCGTTCCAGCAGTCGGTCGGCATCCTGCTGGAATATGGCGAGGATGAGGACGGCGACACGGATACCGAAAAGACCTCGGTCATCTATGACGGCAACTACTACTTCAACGACCAGTTCTATGCCTTCGTCCTGGGCCGCCTGGGCACCGACGGCATCGCGAACGACTATGACGATCTGGATCTGACCGACGCCGACGATCTGGAGGATTATCGCGAGCGTGACGGCCGTCTGAAGCGTGATGCCTTCCTGGGCTTCGGTCCCGGCTATCGGATCATCAACAACGACACGACCGCATGGCGCGTGCAGGCCGGTGTAGGTGTCCGTTATACCCAGACCATCAACACCGTCGATGACGCTGACGTCACGATCGACCCGGCCGCCGATACCGTGGTTTCGGATACTTCGACCGGCTATATCGTCTCGTCACGGTTCTATCACAAGTTCAACGACCAGTTCTTCCTGACCAACGACACCGACTTCCTGTCGTCGGACGCGAATGATCTGGCGACGAACGAACTGGGTCTGAACTTCAAGATGTCGGACGCGTTTGCCACGCGCGTATCCTACAAGACCGAGTATGTGTCCGACCGCGACATCCGCACCGACAACACGCTGGGCGTGTCGCTGGTCTACGGCTTCTGATCCCGTCGATCAGGTTCGATGTCTCACTGGTGAAAGGGCGGCCTTCGGGCTGCCCTTTTTTCTGTTCCGTCGCCCGGACCGGAACGAACAAGGGCCGCCCCAAGGGGCGGCCCTGCTTCAGGGTGGCGGGAACCGCAGCGACCGTGGCAGCGCAGGTTTCCCCGAAAGCCTGGATAACCAGGTGGGCGCCGGGTAACCGGACCAGGGTCCGGACAGAGCCAGCTCCCTCGGGTGACTTATAGGCCAGTGGGAAAAATGGCCGCGCACGAGAAGAGCAGAAACCCGCCAACACCGCAGATAAGGGTGGCCGCCGGCCGCTTCAAGAGCCACTGGTCTTGCCGAATGTTGCCGCTTCGTTCATGCAGGAAGGCATGGATGACCGCCTGCCCCCCATGCCCGGACAGCGCCTCGCCCGCGGCGTGGTGCGGATGCTGGCCACGCTGGGTCATGCGCCCCTGTGCGAATTCGTGCCGGCGCCGGGACTGCGGGTGGATGTGATCTCGGTCACGCCTCAGGGTGAAATCTGGATCGTCGAATGCAAGAGCTGCCGCGCCGATTTCAACGCCGACCGCAAATGGCAGGGTTATCTTGAGTTCTGCGACCGTTTCTTCTGGGCCATCGGCGCCGATTTTCCGGCCGAACTTCTGCCCGAGGACAGCGGTCTGATCCTGGCCGATCCCTATGGGGCCGAAGTGGCGCGGATGGCGCCGCCGGACCGTCTGGCCGCCGCGCGCCGCAGCCGCGTGCTGCGCGACGTGGCCCGGACGGCAGCCTGTCGGTTGGCCCGGCTGAACGATCCGCAGGGCTTTGCCGAAGGGGACTAGCAACTGCATCCATACGCCGGGCTGTTACTGTCCTGACGTTCGGCTTTTCGGGGCCGCATTCGCGACGGAGACGAGCCGCCTGGCGATCGCGACGATGACAGCTGTGCGACCTGGTCTTTTCCTTGAGGCGTCTGGCGATAGGTCTCAGGGTCGGGCGGTAACATGCGGTTGCTGACCTGTCACTGGCTTTTTCCTCCACCTGCGCGTGGAGTCTGCCCCAAGGGGAGGACGGACGATAAAGAAGGCGCAACGGACCGAGGAACAGATCATCGGCATCCTGCAGGAGCATGGTCGACGTATACGCCGACGGTGCGAAGTGCGCTGACCTCTGCCGCAAGCACGGGATGTCGGAAGGGACGTGTCTCAGCCTGGAAGGCAAAGTATTCCGGCATGACGGTGTCCGAGGCTCCTCAGGCCGGCAGGTCCAGTTCCGCCAGCAATCCGCCTCGGTCCGACCGGCCAAGGTTCAGCCGGCCGCCATGCAGCGCGGCAAGGTCGGCCACGATGGCAAGGCCCAGCCCCGCGCCGGGGGGACCCGCCTCGTCCAGCCGGCCGCCGCGTGACAGCGCGCGGGCGTGGTCCTGATCGCCCATGCCGGGGCCGTCATCGGCGATGGCGATGCGGATGGTTCCGGGTTGCGGCGCGACCGTGATCCCGATGTGGGTACGGGCATATTTCACCGCGTTTTCCAGAAGGTTACCCAGCATCTCTTCCAGATCCTGGCGTTCGCCGGCAAAGCGGGCGGCAGGAGGGCAGGCGACCTGCACCGACAATCCGCGATCGGCCGCCGGGTGGCGCAGGACCAGCAGGATGTCGTCGATCACCTCGGCCACCGGCGCCGTATGGCCCAGCAAGCGCGGAGCCCCGGCGCTGCGGGCGCGGCGCAGGTGCCAGCCGATCTGGCGGTCCATGCGGCGGATCAGGGTCTGGCCGGGATGATCGGGGGGCAGGGCGTTCGCCAGCGCGGCCATGGGGGTTTTCAGGGAATGGGCCAGATTGCCCAGATGATCGCGCGCCCGCGCCAGCACGGCGCGGTTCTGGTCCAGCAGGCCGTTCAACTCGATGGCAATCGGGCGCAGTTCGGCGACCGGCGGCAGTGGCAGCGATTCGGCCTGCCCGGCGCGGATCGCGCGGATGCCGCGGCCCATCGTGTCCAGCGTCCTCAGTCCGGCCGCGACCTGCACGAGGCTTGCCAGAACCAGCCCCGCGCCCAGCACCGCCAGCGACAGCGCCAGCGGCCTGCGCACCCGCGACAGCGCCGCATCGATGTCGGCCTGCGGGGCAGTGACGGTGACCGCCAGCGGCGCATCGACGCCGGGCAGGGTAAAGGGGCGGCGCAGGACGCGCAACAGCTTGCCATCAGGAACCGGGCCGCGGCCACCGGTCCACGCGGCGGGGGACGTCGTCGTCAGCGACAGGTCCAGCAGCGACGGTGAACGGGCCAGCGCCGTACCGTCCGCGGTTTCCAGTTGCCAGAACCAATCCGACAGCGGCATGGCAAAGCGCGGATCGGTGGGCGGCGCCGCAATCCAGACCCCGCCCGTGGCGTCCGTCTGCGCGCCGGCGATGACGGTATCGGCAACCGCCGCCAGCTCCGCATCGAAACGGTCGGTCACGAAATGACCCAGCACGCCGCCGATCACCCACCAGGCGCCCAGCAACGCCAGCGTCAGCCAGACCGCCGCCAGCGCCAGCAGCCGCGCCCGGATGGACCCCAGCGTCACGCGCCGCCGCCATGCAGGACGTAACCCTCGCTGCGGCGGGTCTCGATCAGGCCGTCGCCGATCTTGCGGCGCAGGCGGCCGATTACGACCTCGATCGACTTGAAATCACGATCACTGTCCGCGTCATAGAGATGCTCGGACAGTTCCGTGCGGCTGACGATGCGGTCGGGGTGGTGCATCAGATAGCCAAGAATGCGGGCTTCGAAGGCCGTCAGCTTCAGCGCCACGCCGTCGCGGGTAATGACGCCCAGTTGCGTGTCATAGCGCAGCGGACCCGCGGACAGCATCGGGCGCGCATGGCCGGCCGCGCGCCGCAGCAGCGTCTGGGCGCGCAGCACAACCTCGTCCAGGCGAAAGGGTTTGACGGCGTAATCGTCGGCCCCGGCACGGAAACCCGCGACCTTGTCGGTCCAGTCGCCGCGCGCGGTCAGGATCAGGACGGGCATCGTCACGCCCTGCGCGCGCCAGCGGGTCAGCACCTCGATCCCCGGCAGGCCCGGCAGGCCCAGATCCAGCACCGCCACGTCATAGGATTCCGTGGCCCCCATATATTCGCCCTCTGTCCCGTTCGCGGCGATGTCGGGGACGAAGCCGCCCCCGGACATGGCGTCCGCGATCTGGCTGGACAGGATCGGGTCGTCTTCGACGATCAGGCAGCGCATGTCCGGTCCTGTGTGCTGTTGGTCATTTCCTGCGGCGGGCGCTCGCAAGGTCGTTGCCCCGGATGTCAAGGAATCGGCCCGTCCGTGCGTCCATCCGTATCTCGATCACGTCGCGCCCGCGGGTCAGCAGGCGAAAGCCATAGACCAGCTCGACTCCGCGTTCGGCCTCGGGTCCGCGCGGGGACAGCAGGGTCATGCCGATGATGCGTCCGTCGAACCGCTCGCCCACCTCGCGCACCGCGCGGTGCATCGGCATCACGTCGAACACCGGAAGGTCGAGCATGTCCAGCGTTCCGGCATCGGGTGCGTGCTGCGCATGCCGGGGCGGATGGCGGGGCGGTTCGTCCCCCGTCACCGCAAGCGGCACCCCCACCGCCAGCGCGGCGGCAAGGGCAAGGAAAGGGAACAGAGGCAGGCGCATGGCTGCTTGATATCTCGGTCAACCCAAACGGAAACCAAACGAACCGTTGGCGTTCCGTTCGGCATACCGCGGATAGAAGTCGATTCGCATCGGGCGGATCTCGCCGCCCCTGGCGAAACGCGACAGAAAGGACTCTCTCATGCTTCGCACTCTTCGCAACACGGCTGCTTTGATCGTCGCGGCCTCGTTCGTCGCAGCAACCCTGGCGGCGCAGACTGCGGCCCCCGCGCCGGCTGCGCCCGCAGCCCCGGCGGCACCTGCCGCAACGGCCCCGGCTGCAACCGCGCCGGCGACGACGACCGCCCCGGCCCCTGCTGCCGCACTGCCGTCCGCGCTGACCGATCTGGGGATCACCACCGCCACCGTCACCCAGACCAGGCGCGGCGCGCAGAAGGTCGAAGGCACGCTGCCCGGCGGCATCGCGTTCCGCGGGATGCTGGACCCCCAGGGCCAGTTGCGGATGCTGCGCGCGCAGGGCGATGCGGCGCTGCCCGCCGATCTGGTCAGCCGGCTGGTGCCGCAGGCAGTGCGCAACAGCCCCGTCTTTGGCGAACTGGCGCAGATCGGCGGGATCATCCAGGGGCCGGAAGGAGTCATGGTATTCGGCAAGGCGGCCGACGGACAGATGGTCCGCGCCGGGTTCTCGGCCGATGGCACGCTGCAGAAATTCGGGCGGGGCGATATTGCCCGCGGCGACGGGTTCCACGGCAAGGGGGGCAAGGGCGATCCCGGCAAGGACCGCGGCGCGCACCGGGGCGACCGCCATCGCGGCGACCGTGACCATGGGGACCGCGGACCGCGCGGCATGATGGCGCCGCAGGGTGACGCCCCGGCGGGCGCGACCCTGACCGACGACGCGGTGCGCAACGCGCTGGCGCAGGCGGGCTATACCCAGCCCGGCGACATCACCCGTGACGGCCCGCGCGTGACGGTGCCCGCCGTCAATCCCGAAGGCGAGAACGTCACCGTCACCGTGAATCCGCGCGGTATCGTGGTGCGCGAGGAGGCGCGCTGAGGAACTGCCGCTCGGGGCGCGCGCGCGCGAGGGCGATCCACCGCGCGCGCCGGCGCGGCATGGCCAGCGTTCGCACGGCATCAGTGCGCAGGCCGCAATCGCAGGTTCAGTCAAAGACGGGCAGCCGCCGGTGTCAGCAGGCGCAGGACATGGCGGTGCGCATGGCTCAGCCGCGGGTCAGCAGCGGCGCGACATTGCCCAGGTCATAGCCGGCATCGGCCGCGGTCCTCAGGATTTCGTCGGCGGGACGTTGGCCCGCCTGGCTCAGCGCCCAAAGCGTGGCGGAACGGGTGCCGGACCGGCAATAGGCGAGGGCAGGGCCGCCCGACGCAAGCGCCTCGGCGAATTGCTGGACGATCTGCGGCGTGAGCTGGCCGGGGGTGAAGGGGATATAATGAAAGTCCAGCCCCGCCGCCGCTGCGGCATCCGCCATGCGGGTGCTGGCCTGTTCCGGCCCGATTTCGGTGTCGGGGCGATTGTCGATCAGGACGCGAAAGCCCGCCTGCGCCAGCGCGATCAGGTCGTCGGGGTCGATCTGGGGCGCGACGGCAAGGTCGGGGGTCAACTGGCGCAGGTCCATGGAGGCTCCGGTCGGGTTGTGGCACGATTGCAGGTGGCGCTGGGCCGGGCCGGGCGTCAAGGTGCCGCGCGAAAATTGCACGCGGCTCAGCGGCAGATTCAATAACTCGCGCCGTCGCCCTGGGGCAGCATCCGGCCCGTATGCATGCTGGACCTGCAGAGACGGGATGATCGGCCGGGGCGCACGGACAGCGTGGCGTTGCGGCATTCGCGGATGGCGTCGAAATCCTCGTGCGTGCGGTTCGCACCGATATGGGCGTTGCGGGCCGAGGGTGGTTTCCCGCTGATGGTTGCCGCGTCTTTCAGGCAGGTCATCATGGCCCACGAAGATGCGGGTGTTGCTGGGCAGGACCGGGATCTTCTGGATCAAACAGAACAGAATCGCGGCCAAGCCGCCGGGGAAACCGCAGCGCGTCGTGCCAGGGTCGGGCATGAACAACATATCTCACCCACAAAGGCCGCGCCGCCGTTGTCATAGGTCAGGCAGGCGGGGGTATGGTACGGCGTATGCGGGACACAGGCCATGAGATTGCCGATGGCGAAGGTATGGCCCTTGGCGAAGAGGCGGTCGAACTGGCGGCCGTCGCTGCCGGTCTTGCCGTCCGGCCGTCGAGGTGGTCGGTATGGACATGGTTTTCCAGAATCCGGTTCATCATGGAGCCGCGATCCTTGACCAGGACTGCGATCGCATCGGCGCTGCGGATGTCAGTGCGCCCGGCGGCATGGTCTAAGTTCCGCACGAAATCGATGATCGCCGCCCGATCCGCCGAGGGACCGCGTACCAAATATGAGGCAGCATTCGGCGCTTGGCTGAAAAGGCGAAATCCTTGGGCCGCGGGTTGCAGATTCGTCTGGAACGATCCTCCTCAGCAGCGGAGAGGAGAACTGGCATGTGCATTTCACATATCAGTAAAGGGATGTCTTATGGAATTCCTGCCGGAGCCGCGGCCTTGCCGGTCAACCGGGCCACCAGGGCGGGTAGGGCCGCAAAGTCGTCGAAGGCCAGGCGATGGGGCAGACGTTCCACGGCCGTCAGACGGTAGCCGCGCGTGAAGAGCAGCAGCGGCACATCCGCCGCCGCGGCGCAGGCCGCGTCGTATTCGCTGTCGCCGACGAAAAATCCCGCAGGCTGTGCCGGGTCGTCGCCCAAGGCCCGCAGCGCTGCCCACAACGGTTCGGGCGCGGGCTTGCGCTGGGGCAAGGAATCGCCGCCGATCACTTGGGCAAAGAGTTGCCGCAGCCCGAAATGGTCAAGGATCGCCAGGGTCGGAAGCATCGGCTTGTTGGTGCAGATGCCCAGAGGATGCCCGGCGTCCGCAAGCGCGCCCAAGGCTTCGGTCACGCCTGGCAGCAGCGAGGTCAGCGACGTGGCGCGCTGATAGCGGGTCATGAAGGCGGCAACCAGCGCGGGGCTGCCTTGCGGGTCCAGCCCGCGGTCGGCCACGATCTTCTGCCACAGAACGTCCACGCCGCCACCCATGAAGCTGCGCACGCGGCTCAGCGACAGCGGCACGATCCCGAGGTCGCGCAACACCGCATTGACTGCGGCGTGAATGTCGGGGGCGCTGTCGATCAGCGTCCCGTCCAGATCGAAGACGATGGGCACGGCCACGGTCAGGCATCCTTCCATTTGATCGAACAGCCCATTGAGGGTACCTGATCGCGCGGTCCCTGACCGGTTTGCGCAATCTGCAGCATTGCCCGGTACAGTTCGCGCGGCGCGTCGGGCGCCGCAGGGGCCCGCCCGGAGGCATCGAGCCGCCCCCGGTAGTGCAATTCGCCGGATGCGTTGTAGCCGAAGAAATCAGGAGTGCAAGCCGCCCCATAGGCCCGGGCGACCTGCTGGGACTCGTCGTAAAGATAAGGGAAGGTGAAGCCGTGACGCCGGGCTTCCTCGTGCATGCGGTCGGGGCCGTCCTCGGGATAGGCTGCGATATCGTTCGAGGAAATCGCCACCACGCCGACGCCCGCCGCCCGCAGGTCGCGGGCATCGCGCAGGATGCGTTCAAGCACCGCCTGCACATAGGGACAGTGATTGCAGATGAACATGACCAGAGTGCCGCGCGGACCTCGGACATCAGCCAGGGTCACAATCCGGCCGTCGGTATCAGGCAGGCTGAAGTCGGGTGCCAGAGCGCCGAAATCGCAGACAGGTGTCGAAACCGCCATGTTCGTCCTTTCCCATGCCGTCCAGTCAAGGTTGGCAGTTCCGATGCAAGGTGTTCAAGGTTGATCCTCATGATCCATAATTATTTTACATAATACGGATTATAATACTGATAGATATAGCCGGGGGACGCGCTGCGCTGGAGCGCGACTTTTGATGCCATTCATGACATTGGCAACGAAAGGACGCCGGAACGAAGATTCGCTGCTCTCGGCTCTCGGCTCTCGCCTCTCGCTGGCGCAGCGCCGCCGGATCGAGCGCTGGCGCCATGTGAAGATGAGCCCCGACGGAATGGCGCTGGGGCTCGGCCGGAAGTGTCCCGGCTTTCCGGACGGCGGCCGAGGTGTTCAGGGCCAACATCCTCGGCCGCGGCCACCGACGGGCAAATCCCTCACAGCACCTGAAGCCGCATTGGGAGTAGCGCGTCCAGCAGCACATCGGGGCTGGGACGTGTAGAGGAACCGGTATCCTGGACACGCACCGGCTGGGCGCCCTCGCTCTCGATCGCCAGTGGCTGACAGAAATCCTGCCCGCGTCCTGCGCCGCCTGGAGCCGGTTCGAGATGATGAAGAGATCAGTCACCGCCAGAACGGCCAAGGTCTGTGCGCCGGGATAGAGCAGGCTGCCGACCTCGGGATGCAGCTCATCCAGCGTTTGTCCCTATCGCACCCCTTATGCCGATATTGCCAATAGGCTTGGCATTCCGCCCAGCCTATTGTCCAGTCATCGCAACATGAACAGCATGAGGAAGGTGAAACCATGAGCAAGCGCGCCGTCGTGGTCATCGACATCCAGAACGACTATTTCCCGAACGGGAAGTATGAACTGGTCGGCATCGAGAAGGCCGCCGCAAACGCCGCCCGCGTGATCGAGGCCGCCCGCGAGCGGGGTGATCGCGTCATCCATGTCCAGCACATCTTCCCCAGTCAGGATGCACCCTTCTTCACGCCCGATTCCAAGGGAATAGAGATCAACCCGGCGGTTGCCCCGCGCGACGGAGAGACCGTGGTCGTAAAGAATTTCCCCAATCCCTTCCTTGAGACCGATCTGAAGAAGATCCTGGACGACGAGGGGATCGAGGAGGTCGTGGTTGTCGGCGCGATGAGCCATATGTGCATCGATGCGACCACCCGCGCCGCCAGCGACTACGGCTACAGGACGACGGTGGTGCAGGATGCCTGCGCCACGCGCGATCTCGAGTTCGGTGGCGTGACCGTGCCCGCGGTCTCGGTCCACGCCGCGATGATGTCCGCGCTCGGCTTCGCCTATGCGACGATCGTCGATACCGACAGCTATGTCCGACAGTAAGCTGCGGGATCGCGGACAGTTCGGCCGGGACGCCGGGCGAGTGCGGTAGCGTCTTTGACCTGTCCTCCCTCAGGTGGCCGGTGTCCGTGGGGGCGTGCTCGGCCTGATGGACAAGCTGGTCGAGGATCATGTGCGCAAGCACATGGTCCCTCCCGCTCTCTCGGAGAAGGCGCCGAGGAACTGGTCGCCGTCATCCGTCGATATGCGGAGTGAGGACCTCCCTACCCCACGATCTCGCTGCCCATCGCCCCGTGCCGGACGCCCTGATTCACGACCACATCTTCCCGGGCCCGTGATGACGACGCCAACGCCCGCCGGACCCTGGTCCGTCGTCGGGCTCACTGCCGCGATGATGGGCGGTGAAATCATCGCGGGCTGTCTCACCGGCTCCATGGCGCTTTTGGCTGATGGTTTTCATATGGCCACCCATGTTGGCGCCCGTAGCGTTGCAGCCGCGGCCTGTGCCTTTGCCAGGTGACACGCCCGCAACCTGCGCTTCACCTTCGGCACCGGCACGGTTGGCGACCTCGGCGGTTTTTCTTCGGTCCTGCTCCTGGGTGCGGTGGCGCTCGCCATCGCCACGGAGTCGGTCCTGCGGCTTCTGAAGCCTCGGCTCATGGCCTCCGGGCAGTGCCGTCCTCGGTCGCGTGCTGAACCTCGCAAGTACGCTCCTGCCGGGCCATGGCCATCGCCATGGGGGTGGCCAGGGTACCCATGACCCCCAGCAATGGTTCCAGCCACGGACACCACCATCGCGACGACCACCGTCGTCCTGACTCTCCGGGCCAACAGGGCGACGACACCCTGCGCGCACGACCTATTTTCCATGTCCTTGCGGCCCCCCCACCTCCGTGCTCGCCATTGTGGCGGTCCTCGTCGGCCATACGCAGGGCCGGATCTGGCTCGACCCTGCCATGGGGACCGTGGGGGCCGCCGTGATCGCCCGCTGGTCGTGGGGGCTCATGCGCGACTCCGCCCTGGCGCTGCTCGATGCCCCCGCCTCCGGGCTTGAGGAGGGCCGTGCGCCTGCAGGCGGAAAGAACGGGCGACATCCGCATCACCGATCTGCAATCTCTCGCGCATGGGCTCCGATGCCTGCAGGGCCATCGAGACCGTGACGGACCCGGTGGACGGGAAAACGGCGCGCATCCGCTTGCACTCGGTGCATGAACTCGCCCATGTCACCGTCGAGGACCGCTGACAGGGCCCACCAGGATCACCCCGAGCTCACATGTCGACCCTTGCTCTCTACATTGGCGCCGCCCTGGCCGAGATCGCGGGCTGCTTCGCTGTCTGGGTCTGGGCGCGGAACGGGGGCTCGGCCCTCTGGCTCGGCCCCGGTCTTCTGTCCCTGGCTCTCTTCGCCTGGCTTCTTACCCGCACAGGCATCGACTTCGCCGGCCGTGCCTATGCAGCCTATGGCGGGGTCTACATCGCCGCGTCGCTGGTCTGGCTCTGGGCGATCGAGGATCAGGGGCCGGACCGGTGGGATGTGATCGGGGCGGCTGTCTGCCTCGTGGGGGCCGGCATCATCTTGCTCGCGCCCAGGGGTTGAGCTTGGCTCAGGCAAGGGCGAAGGCATTGAGTCCGGACAGGCACAGGGGTCAAGGCAGGAGACGAATGAATCGCGTCCAGAAAATCGCCGCAGGCAGCATCGCCGTGGGCCTGCTGGTGCTCGGCCTCAAATTCATGGCCTATGGGTTGACAGGCTCCATCGCCCTTTACTCGGATGCCCTCGAAAGCATCGTCAATGTGGTGACCGCAGTGGTGGCGCTCTTCGCCGTTCGCACGAGCGCCAAGCCCGCTGATGCGGACCATCCCTTCGGGCATGGCAAGGTCGAATACTTCTCGGCCGTGATCGTGGGCGTGCTCATCGTGGTGGCCGCCCTCCTGATCCTGAACGAGGCCTGGCACGGCTTCATGAACCCCAGGGTCTTCAACGCCGCCCCGGAAGGCCTGCTGGTGAACGGCCTGGCCAGCGTGGTGAACGGTGCCTGGTGCTGGGTGCTGATCCGCCAGGGTCGTCGGCTCCGTTCGCCTGCTCTCGTGGCGGATGGACATCACCTGCTGACCGATGTCCTTTCGTCGGTGGGCGTGCTGCTGGGCGTGCTCCTCGCGGCGGTGACGGGCTGGGGCGTCCTCGATCCGGCACTCGCCGCGCTCGTGGCGCTCAACGTCCTCTGGTCGGGCTGGCAACTCATGCGGGAATCGGTAGGCGGGCTCATGGATACCGCCGTGCCCGAGGCGCTGCTCGGCCGCATCCGGACGCTGATCTCGACCAATGCCGAAGGCGCGATCGAGGCGCATGACCTGCGCACGCGGCATGCAGGTCCGATGACCTTTGTCGAGTTCCACCTCGTGGTGCCCGGCGACATGACTGTCTCGACCGCGCACGAGATCTGCGACCGGCTCGAGCGCTGCATCCGCGACGAAGTGGCACCCGCGCATATCACCATTCATGTCGAGCCCGAGGAGAAGGCCAAGCACTCGGGGATCGTGGTCCTGTAAGGGCAGCCCCTTGCCGTTGCCGGGGCTGCGCCCATGGGTGCCGTGGAACTGATCCATGGCTCGCCAGGAAGGGCCATGCCCCGTGGAGGATCCTTTCGCTCGGGCGGGCTCTGTCAGGTATCCTTGGCTTGGCGGACCGCAGTCGACCAAGGTGAGGTACTGGAAGCCGTCGTCACGAAAACGCGGGATCGAAGGGCTGCCGTGAAGTTGCTCAAGAAGCTCTCTCGCGACGCGATGGCCCAGCGGAACAGTTGGGGCCGGCAGATTACGATCACATTGCGCCGCACTCCGCGAGAGCGGCGTCGCCGGGCCGCAGCCGCAGCCGCAGGGACTTGCACCATCTTGCCGGATCAGCCGAACAGGAAGTCCGAAGCCGTCAGCCCCGTGGCATTGGCCAGCGTGACGATGTCCTCTCCCGGACCGCTGGAGCCCGTGGCCGCGCCATGATCGATGCGGGTGCCGCCGTCTTCGACAGAGACGAAGCGGTCGGCATCGTCGAGCCTTCCGTTGCGATTGCTGTCGAGGTCGGACCACTCCAGTCTTCTGCTGGTGAAGTGAATGATGTCGCCGTCGGCGCTGCGGAAATCCATGATCTTGTCCCGGCCGTCGCGCTCGTTGAAGACGAAGCTGTCGGCGCCGCCGTCAACCACCGTTTCGGTGCCGTTGGTCGCCGTGCCATCGCCCCACAGAATGTCGTCGCCCCGGCCGCCGACGATCCTGTCGTCGCCGCCAAGCAGTTCGGCCCGGCCGAAGGGCAAGCCGGAATAGCCGGTGTTCGCCGTCCCGTCGCCGTGGATCATGTCATTGCCGTCGCCGCCGAAGATCGTGTCGTCCCCGCCTTTCAACAAGGCCAGGTATTCGCCCTCGACCACGCCGTCGCCCTGAATGACATCGTCTCCGCTTCCCCCGTATATCCGGTCCGCTCCGCCGGTCAGAGTTGAATCGCCGTTCGTGAAGACCCTGCCGTCGCCCAGCACCGAATCCGCGCCCGTCCCCCCGTTGATCGTGTCGTTGCCCCCGGTCAGGACACCGGTGCCGGGGCTGAAGCCGGGCGCCGCGCTCATCTCTCCGTCGCCGAGAACGGTATCGGCGCCCGACCCCCCGTCAAGACAGTCGGCCGCCCCCGTGATCTCGACATTCCCGCCGTAGGCCCATCCGTCGCCCTGGACAAGGTCGTTGCCGCTGCCGCCCCAGATGCTGTCCGCGCCGCCCGTCAGCGTGGCCGAGACCCTGAATGTGGAAACGCCGCCGTCGCCGTAAAGCGCGTCGTCGCCCGCAGCGCCATGCAGGACGTCCTTGCCGCCGATCATCTCTCCGCTCATGTACGAATACGGAGAGACGATGCCGTCGCCGTACAGCGTGTCGTCGCCTGTCCCGCCGTCCAGACGATCGGCGCCGCCGGTCAAGAGCATGCCGGCGGGACTGACGATCGACAGCACGCCGTCGCCATAGATAAGGTCGTTGCCGTCCTCGCCGAACAGCGTGTCCGCGCCGCCCGCCATCCAGGGGGGCTCGGTGGCGGCCCCCCCAAGAACGAGGCCGTCGCCATGGATCTGGTCGTTCCCGGCCCCACCGCGAAGGACATCGTTGCCGCCACGGATCCCGGCGGTCCTGGCGTACACCTGGGGCGCCGTGACCTCGACGGTGCCGTCACCATACAGCGTGTCGTTGCCGCCGTCCCCGCGCAAGCTGTCGTTGCCCCCGTCGATCAGGGCCTCGGCGCCGTATCCGCCAGCGGCGACGCGGCCGTCGCCCCACAGCATGTCGGCGTCCCAGCCGCCGACCAGCAGGTCGGCATTGCCTCGCAGGTGGGCCTTCTCGCCGTCCCCGCGTCTGATGTCGCCGTCGCCCAGCAGGCTGTCGTCGCCGGCAAGCCCGAGAATGATGTTTCGGCCCCACGTGCCGGCCAGATAATCGGCCTTGTTCGTCCCTTTTACAAAATTGGTCGCCATTCCTGATGTCCCCATAAGTTGACACCGCCAAGGGTACGCGGCTGCAGAAGATGATGGCACAGGGCGTTGCACCCCACGAGATAAAATAATTGACCAGCACGCAGTGAATCAGGCCGTATCGACGCGAAGGATTCACGCCCCCGTCGCCGGTGATTCAGGCTGGTATCTGCGATGAGACTCGCCTGGCGCGAGACCTGATGGCGGGCAAGGCGCGGACGTTTCATGAGCGGTTCA
>CALLYR010000082.1 GCA_937859005.1 uncultured Paracoccus sp.
CTCGCCCGCGCCGCCTTCGCCGGGCGGACCGCCGCGCCATCCGCCTCAGGCGCGCCACCCTGCCCGCCCGCTCCGCCACTCTGCCGCGGGGGCATGCGTTGATCCCGGCGGGTCTCCCGGCTAGCCTGTCGCCAACCGATCCCGGAGGACGATCATGGACGATAAAAGCTGGTCCGCCCGCGCCGAGCAATATTCGATGTATGGCTTCACCGACCTGCCCAGCATCGAGCGGCGTGGCACCATCGTGCTGACCCGCGGCGAGGGGCCTTACGTCATCGACGTGGACGGCCACCGCTGGCTCGATGCCAATTCGGGTCTGTGGAACATGGTCGCGGGCTTCGACCACAAGGGCCTGATCGAGGCCGCCAAGGCCCAATACGACCGCTTCCCCGGCTACCACGCCTTTTTCGGCCGCATGTCCGACCAGACCGTGATGCTGTCGGAAAAGCTGGTCGAGGTCTCGCCCTTCTCGCGCGGCAAGGTGTTCTATACCAACTCGGGGTCCGAGGCGAACGACACCATGGTCAAGATGCTGTGGTTCCTGCACCGCGCCGAGGGCAACCCCGACCGCCGCAAGATCCTGACCCGCTGGAACGCCTATCACGGCGTCACCGCCGTCAGCGCCTCGATGACCGGCAAGCCCTATAACGAGGTCTTCGGTCTGCCGCTGCCGGGCTTCATCCACCTGACCTGCCCGCATTACTGGCGCGAGGGCAAGCCGGGCGAGAGCGAGGCCGAGTTCGTGAGCCGCCTCGCCACCGAGTTGGAGGAGGTGATCGCCCGCGAAGGCGCCGATACCATCGCGGGCTTCTTTGCCGAACCCGTGCAGGGCGCGGGCGGCGTGATCCCGCCGGCGCAGGGCTATTTCCAGGCCATCGCGCCGATCCTGAGGAAACACGGGATCCCGCTGGTTTCGGACGAGGTGATCTGCGGCTTCGGGCGCACCGGCAACACCTGGGGTTGCCAGACCTATGACTTCATGCCCGACGCGATCATTTCCTCGAAGAACCTGACCGCCGGGTTCTTCCCGATGGGCGCGGTGATCCTGGGGCCGGAACTGTCCGACCGCCTGGACGCCGCCATTGCCCCGATCGAGGAGTTTCCGCACGGCTTCACCGCCTCGGGCCACCCGGTCGGCTGCGCCATCGCGCTGAAGGCCATCGACGTGGTGATGAACGAGGGGCTGGCGCAGAACGTCATCGACAAGGCCCCCCGGATGGAGGCCGGCCTGCGCAACATCATGCAGAAGCACGAAAACATCGGCGAATTGCGCGGCATCGGCTTCATGTGGGCACTGGAGGCGGTGCGCGACCGCGACACGAAGGAGCCCTTTCCCCCCACCCTTTCGGTCAGCGAGCGCATCGCCAACACCTGCACCGACATGGGCCTGATCTGCCGCCCGCTGGGCCAGTCCATCGTGCTGTGCCCGCCCTTCATCCTGACCGACGCGCAGATGGACGAGATGTTCGAAAAGCTGGACGCCGCGCTGACAAAGGTGTTCGCCGAACTGCCGCCGGCATGACCTTGCCTGCAGGGCCGGGCGGACCGGAGCGGGGCGTTGACCCCCTTCGGCCCGCCGGGTAATGCCCCTGTTCATCATGACGAACACGGACGTTTCCGCCCCGCCCCCGCCCGTCGACGCGCTGCTGATTCTGGGCATGCATCGCAGCGGCACGTCCTTCTTGGGCGATTGCTGCGGGGTGCTGGGCTATGCCCTGCCCCTTGATGCGGGCGGTCCCGCCGACGACAATCCGCGCGGCCATTT
>CALLYR010000083.1 GCA_937859005.1 uncultured Paracoccus sp.
CCAACCCAGCAGGACGCGGGCGGTCATCACCATGTCCTGCGCCTCTTCCAGCGATATGCCGAACGGTTCCAGCAGACCGTCGTCCTTGACGCGCTTGCCGTCCTGCGTGGTCCAGCCCCCGGCCAGTTCCCAGTCGGCGCAGGTGGCGAAATCCTCCAGCGTCTTGACGCCGTCCCTGGCCAGCGCCTCGACCATCTGCGGGGTCAGCCCCTCGAAGGCGATCAGGCTTTCCTCGACGCCCAGCGCGCGGGCGTTTTCCAGCGCGGCCTTGTTCGCGGCTTCCAGATGGTCGCGGGCGCGGGCCTGCAACTCCTCGGCCGTACCCTCGTCCACGCCCTCGATGGCCAGCAGTTCGTCCAGTTCGACATAGGCCACCTCCTCAAGGTTGGTGAAGCCTTCGGCGACCAGAAGCTGGGCAAAGAATTCGTCCAAGTCCAGCGCGTCCATGAACAGCTGGGTGCGGGCGTTGAACTCGGCCTGGCGGCGCTTCGACTCCTCCTCCTCGGTCAGGATGTCGATGTCGAAGCCGGTCAGCTGGCTGGCCAGGCGCACGTTCTGGCCGCGCCGGCCGATCGCCAAGCTCAGCTGGCCCTCGGGCACCACGACCTCGATCCGGGGCGCGTCCTCGTCATAGACGACCTTGGCGACCTCGGCCGGCTGCAGCGCGTTCACGAGGAACGTCGCCTGATCGGCCGACCACGGGATGATGTCGATCTTTTCGCCCTGTAGCTCGCCTACGACGGCCTGCACACGGCTGCCGCGCATGCCCACGCAGGCCCCGACCGGGTCGATCGAGTTGTCATAGGAAATCACCGCGATCTTGGCGCGCGAGCCGGGATCGCGGGCCACGGCCTTGATCTCGATCACGCCGTCATAGATCTCGGGCACCTCCATCTTGAACAGTTCGGCCATGAACTGCGGGTCGGTGCGCGACAGGAAGATCTGGGGCCCGCGCGTCTCGCGGCGCACGTCCTTGACATAGGCGCGGATGCGGTCGTTCGGGCGATAGCTTTCGCGCGGGATCTTCTCGTTCCTGCGCAGGATCGCCTCGCCCCGGCCCACGTCCACGATGACGTTGCCGTATTCCTCGCGCTTGACGACGCCGTTGATGATGGTGCCTGCGCGTTCCTTGAATTCCTCGTACTGGCGGTCGCGCTCGGCCTCGCGCACGCGCTGCAGGATCACCTGCTTGGCCGACTGCGCGGCGATGCGGCCCAGTTCGACGGGCGGCACCTCGTCCACGATCTCGTCGCCGAGCTTGGGATCGTCCAGATACGGTCGGGCCTGTTCGACGGTCAGCTGCGCCTGATAGTTCTCGACCGCGTCGTCCTCGACCACGGTACGCACGCGGGTGAAGGTGGCATTGCCGGTCTTGCGGTCGATCTTGACCCGGATGTCCATGTCGGCGCCATAGCGCGACTTGGCCGCGCGCGCGAGGCTGTCCTCCATCGCCTCGATCACCAGACCGGGGTCGATCATCTTTTCCCGTGCCACCGCCTCGGCGGTCTGCAGCAGTTCAAGCTGGTTGGCAGAGGTGATGGCCATCACTCACTCCTTGGTCGTGTCGGCGTCCGCATCCGCGTCCGCCTCATCGGTTTCGATCTCGTCGAAGGCACTTTCGTCCAGTTCGGGCATCATTCCGTCGCCGATGCCCGCGCCGGCCTCGGCCCCCTCGGGCAGGGTTCCCGCCTCCTTGCGCGCCTTCAGCATCAGCGCGATCAGTTCGTCGGTCAGCACCAGCTTGGCGTCCGACAGCCAGTCGAAGTTCAGCCCGATGGTCTGCCCCTCGCCGCCTTCCTCGATATTCAGCAGCACTTCCTCGCCCTCGACGCCCGCCAGCACCCCCTTGAAGCGCTTGCGCCCGTCGATGGGCTGGTTCGTTTCCAGCCGCGCGTCATAGCCCTCGAAGACCTCGAAGTCCTTGAGTCGGGTCAGCGGGCGATCGATGCCGGGGCTGGAGACTTCCAGGTGATAGGCGTCCTCCAGCGGGTCCTCGACATCCAGCGTGGCGCTGACGGCGGTCGAGATGTCGGCGCAGTCGTCCACGTTGATGCCGCCCTCGGGGCGGTCGGCCATGATCTGCAGCGTGGCGGTGCGCCCGCCCTGCAGGCGCACGCGGACCAGCTCGAAGCCCATGTCCTCGATCACCGGCTTGATGATCTCGGCAAGGCGCCGGTCGATGGCGGTTTTGGCGATGAGGTCGGTCATGTCCGATCCTGAAATGAAAAACGGGCCGTCGTGGGCGGCCCGTGCGTCTTCCGGTTGGGCAGGTTGTGGACACCTGCGCCGCTGTCGAGGGGCATATAGAGCCCGCGCGCGCCCATTGCAAGGGCGTCGTGCGCCCCCTCAGGCCGGTGCGCCGCCCTGCGCCGCGGATGCCGCCTCGCCCTCGTCCTCTTCCTCGTCCTCCAGCGCGGGCGGGGGTTCGCCGGCCAGGAAGTTGCCGAATTTTTCCAGCCCCGGAATGTGGTCGGCAAGCACCCGAACCACGACCAGCATCGGGACCGCCACGATCATCCCCAGCACCGACCACAGCCACGCCCACAGCGCCACGGTCAGGAACACGACGACAGTGTTCAGCTGCAACCGCCGCGACACGAAGAAGGGGGTGATGAACTGCCCCTCGATCGCGGTCAGGGCAAAGAAGGTGCCCCCCACCAGAATCGAGGTCCAGGCGTCGTCGAACACCACCAGCGCCACCACAGCCGCGCCGACATAGCCGATCATAGCCCCGATATAGGGGATATAGTTCAGCACCGCCCCCGCGATTCCCCACAGCAGCGGCGATGGCATCCCCCACGCCCACATCGCAAGCCCCGTGGCCACCCCAAGTCCCACATTGATGAGCGTGATCGCCCCCAGATAGTTGCCCAGCGAATTCTCGATCTCGCGCAGCGCCTGATAGGCGGCGCGCTTGTCCTTCATGGCGTCGAAGCTTTGCACGATGCGCAGATACAGCAGGTCGCCCGATTGCAGCAGGAAGAACAGGAACAGCAGCGTGAACAGGGTCTGGCTGGCGATGGCGGGCCCCAGCATCATCACCGTTTCGGTGACGGAACCGCCGGTTTCGTCGCTTTTCACCTCGACCGTCAGCTTGCTGGACGCCGCCTGCGCGCCGGGTTCCCCTGCCGGCTGGACAACCGTAGAGCGGGCGGTGACCGTGCCCGTCTCGGGGCGGGCGGGCACCGGGGGCACGGCGCCCGGCTGCGCGGGCGTGGTGCCGATCACGGCCGGCGCCACGGTTTCGATCTGCGCCGCGGCCTGCCCTTCGCCCTGCGGCGCAAGCGGGACCGTCGTGGTGACGGCGGTGTCGCCGGTCGGGCTGGTCACGACCGCCTTGCCTGCCTCACCCTGAGTCAGCACATCCAGCCCGGCCGCGGCATTCTCAAGCCCCCGGAAGCTGCTGCGGAAGTCCTCGTATCTTTCCTTCAGCTCGCGGCTGATCCGGGGGGCGTCGTCGATCAGCTGACCGGCGGGACCCGAGACGAAATAGCCCAGCACCCCCACCCCCAGCACCATCCCCAGCGTGACGATGCCCGCCGTCACCCCCGAGGGCACGCCCCGGCGGTTCATCCAGCGGCGGAAAGGCACGAAGACGAAGAACAGCAGAATCCCCAGGCAGACGGGCATCAGGAAGCTGCGCGCCGTGGCCAGCGCGCTGAATGCCAGAAGGATGAAGATGCCGATGATCGCCCAATTGGCGATCCGCGGGCCCGTGCCCGACTGGGACGCGGTCGCCCGCGGAAACAGGAAGGCCCGGGAAGGGTCGCGCGCCATGATCGTGGTTTTCTCCTGCATGGGGGCTGCGGGGGCGCAGCGCCGGTCAACCGTGCAGGAGGATGCCGGTTCCCACGATCAGGCAGCCAGAGGGACAGAGAACGGTTGCCGTTGCGTCCCGTCCGACGAAGGGGGCGGGGCAAACCGGCAGACGGCCGCCCGGACACCGCCGGGCGGCCGTGTCCGCCTCAGATCGGGCGGTCGCCGTCCGCGTCGATGACGCGCGTGGGCAGGCCCATGTCGCCCAGCAGTTCAAGGAAGGGCCGCGCGGGCAGGTCCTCGACATTGGCCATGCGCTTCACGTCCCATTCGCCCCGCGCGATCAGGATCGCGGCTGCGACCGGGGGAACGCCCGCGGTATAGCTGATGCCCTGGCTGCCGACCTCGGCATAGGCGTCGGCATGATCGGCGACATTGTAGATGAAGACCTCGCCCGGCTTGCCGTCGCGGGTGCCCTTGACCAGATCGCCGATGCAGGTCTTGCCGGTGTAATCGGGGGCAAGGCTGGCGGGGTCGGGCAGCACGGCCTTGACCACCTTCAGCGGCACGACCTGCTGCCCCTCGGCGGTGGTGACGGGCTGTTCGGACAGCAGGCCCAGATTCTTCAGAACCGTGAAGACGTTGATGTAATGCGGCCCGAATCCCATCCAGAACCGCACGTCGGCGCCCGGATAGCGGTTCGACAGGCTGTGAACCTCGTCATGGCCGGACAAATAGGCGGTCTGCCTGCCCACGACCGGCAGGTCCCATTCGCGGCCGACCTCGAACATCTCGTTCTCGCGCCAGGTCCCCCCCTGCCAGGAATAGACGGTGCCGGTGAATTCGCGGAAGTTGATCTCGGGGTCGAAGTTGGTGGCGAACCAGCGGCCATGGGAACCCGCGTTGATGTCCACGATGTCGATCGAGGTGATCTCGTCGAAATACTCGTCCTCGGCCAGCCGGGCATAGGCGTTGACGACGCCGGGGTCGAAGCCCGCGCCCAGGATCGCGGTCACGCCCGCCTTTTCGCAATCCTCGCGGCGTTTCCATTCATAGTTGGCATACCACGGCGGGGTCTCGCAGATCTTGGCCGGGTCTTCGTGGATGGCAGTATCGATATAGGCGGCGCCGGTCTCGATACAGCCCTGCAAGACCGTCATGTTGATGAAGGCGGACCCCACATTGATGACGATTCGCGTCCCCGTCCTGCGGATCAGGTCGGCGACCGCGGCGCTGTCCATCGCGTCCAGCGCATGGGTGGTGATCATGCGGCCCTGGGCATGCCCCTTGTCCCTGATGCTGTCCACGATGGCATCGGCCTTGGCCTGGGTGCGGCTGGCCATGTGGATGTCGCCGAATTCGTCGGCCCATTGCGCAACCTTGTGGGCTGTGACCTGGGCGACGCCGCCGGCGCCGATGATGAGGACGTTGGGTTTTTCCACCTCAGCGGTCTCCTTTCCCGGATGAGTGAAGATCAGGACAGGGCGTCCCGGAATTCGTCATAGCCGAAGGTCCTGGCGGTCGTGATCGTTCCGTCCCGTTCGCGGATGCAGATAGACGGCATCGCCACGCCGTTGAACCAGTTCTTCTTGACCATCGTATAGCCGCCCGCATCCCCGATGCTGATGCGGTCGCCGACCTTCAGGGGCTGCGCAAACCGCGCCTCGCCGAAGATGTCGCCGGCCAGGCAGGATTTGCCCGTGATCTGATAGGCGTGATCGCCGTCCTGCGGCAGCTTCGCGTTTTCGCGATAGATCAGCAGGTCCAGCATATGCGCCTCGATGCTGCTGTCCACGATGGCCAGCTGCTTGCCGTTGTCCAGCAGGTCCAGCACCGTCACCTCAAGCGTCGTGGTGCCGGTGATGGATGCCTCGCCCGGTTCCAGATAGACCTGCACGCCGAAACGGTCGGCGAACGCGCGCAACCGGTCGGCCAGCGCGTCCAGCGGATAGCCCTCGCCGGTGAAATGGATGCCGCCGCCCAGGGACACCCATTCCAGCCTTTCCAGAAAGCCGCCGAACTCGGCTTCGATCCGGTCGAGCTGGCCGGAAAACAGGTCGAAGTCCCGGTTCTCGCAGTTGTAATGGATCATCACGCCGGAAATGCGGTCCAGCGCCCGTTCCAGCCGCGCCATGTCCCATTCGCCCAGACGGCTGAACGGTCGCGCCGGATCGGCCAGATCGAAGCCGCTGGTCGAGAACCGCGGATTCAGCCGCAGCCCGCGCGCGATGCCCGTGGTGCGGTCCGCGAAACGGTCAAGCTGGCCCAGGCTGTTGAAGATGATCTTGTCGGCATGGCCCACGGCCTCGTCGATCTCGTGATCGGCCCAGGCGACGGAATAGGCGTGGGTCTCGCCTCCGAACTTTTCCCGTCCCAGCCGCAATTCGTTCAGCGAGGACGAGGTGGTCCCGTCCATATGCTGCGACATCTGGTCGAACACGCCCCAGGTCGCAAAGCATTTCAGCGCCAGCAGCGTCCTGGCCCCGGACCTTTCCCGCAGGAACGCCATCTTGTCCATGTTGGCCTGAAGGCGGGTGCGGTCGATCAGATAGAAGGGCGTCTGGGGCATGGTCATGGGCGGAACCCTCGGGCGCAAAAAGGGAAAGCGGCGATATAAGGCCCGCGCGCGGCATAGGCAAGCGGACGCGGCGGAACGCGCCCCGGCGGCAGGGCGTTTGCCCCTCGTGCGGCCCGCAGGTTTTCGGCCGCTGGAACTGTGCCGCGCGACACCCTAGAACCCCTGAAACCTGATCCGAGGCTGCCATGACCGCCCGCGTCGAAATCTATGCCACGCAAAGCTGCCCCTATTGCATTTCCGCGCGTGGCCTTCTGCAACGCAAGGGCGTGGGTTACGACCTGATCGACGTGGGCCGCGCCCCCGAACGCCGGGCCGAGATGATCCAGCGCGCCAATGGCCGCCGCACCGTGCCGCAGATCTTCATCGACGGCGCGCATGTCGGCGGCTGCGACGACCTGCATGCGCTGGACCGCGCGGGCAAGCTGGACCCGATGCTGGGGCTGTGACGGTGAAGACGTTGCGGATCGCACTGGTGCAGCTGAGCCTGGGCGACG
>CALLYR010000084.1 GCA_937859005.1 uncultured Paracoccus sp.
AGATCGGGCCACAGCGCATCCAGCACGCCCGCCGTGAAACGCTGGCCCTCGGCCTCGATCTTCAGGATCGTACGCGCCGCCATGAAGGCCACCCCTTCCAGCAGCCGCTCGACATAGGGGTCGGGGCAGGGCACCGCGTCCAGAGACAGGTTGCGCGCCACATTCGGATGCAGCGCCGCGAATTCCGAGGCCAAGCCCCGGATATGGTCCAGCTCGGCCTCATAGGCGGCAAGGAAGGCGCGGTCCATCAGCCGTCCTCCAGCACTGTCGCGGCGACGCCCGTGTCAAGGTCGATGGTGGTCAGCAGCCGCAGCCGCTCCGGCACTGGCGCCATCAGCAGCAGCCCCTCGATGCGGATGCGCAGCCCGATCCGGATGCCGGGTTCGACCGAGATGCGGATGCTGTCGCGGCGCAACCTCGGCTCAAACACGGCCAGCACCTCGCGCAATTCGCGGGCCAGCGCCTCGCGGTCGAAATCCCCCGCGCGCCGCCCGGCAAAGGCGGGCACGCCGTAATTCAGCACCGAGGCGCGGACCTGCGGAAAATCGGCCAGCATGTCGGCGGGGTCCTCGGCTCCGCCGGCAATGCCGCGCGGCGCCATGCGGCGTTCGGCTTCCGACAGCAGATAACGTACCTCAAGCCGCTCGACCCCGAACAGATCCTCGATGTCGCGGCGCACCGCCTCGCGCAGCAATTCGGGCGTGACGAAGATGCCCCGTTCCTGCAACGCCATGCGCCGGTTGCGCAGTTGCATCAGCGCGGCCAGATCGCGCGCATCCTCGGGACCGAGCCCCTGGCGCACGGAGCCTGCAAGAAGCGCCTCCAGCCTTTCGGCGCCCAGCCTGGCGCCCAGCGCCGCCTCGCGCCGGGCGATCTCGGCCGAAAGACCGGGCAGGTCGTCGATCAGCCGGTCCCACAGGCTGGGCTGCACCGCCTCGCGCCGCGCCTGGAGAGGCACGGCGATCCGGGGGCGTTCGGTGGCGGGGTCCGGCATGGCGATCCTGCGCGCGCGGCGGTCACTTGGCCGCCATCAGGTCGTATTCGACCTCATGCTCGTCGCCCTTCGAATGGTCGTCGGCCTGCATGACATACTTGATCTTGATCTTCTCGAACGAGATCCCGATCTCTTCCGAGATCAGGTCCGCGGAATCTTCCGAAGGCGAATCCTGCTCCATCTCATAGGCCGAGATCAGGCAGTTGGTCATCGTGATCGTCAGATAATCCAGATGCGCCTCGCCCGAATCCTTGCGGGCGGTAAAGACGATCTCGTCGAAGGCCTTGCCCTGCATGCAGGCCAGCGCAAGATAGGGCGAGGCGGCGTCGTACCACTTGTAAAGCTTCAGGTCGCTGACCGTCGCACGACCGCGCACGCGGCCCGATCCGGTCGCGGCCGAACTTTTCTGCGCGGCGCTCAGGCTGGCGCCCCAGATGTCGATCTCGCCCTCGTGCTCGGCCCGGCGGGATTCGCCGTCGATGCCGTCGATCTTGAGATATCCGGTGAAGGCCATCGCAATTCTCCTGTTCCGGCAAGCCGGGTTTCAGATGTGGCGGGTCCCGTCGGGGGCCACGTCGGAGGTCCGGCTGCGCCAGGCCAGAGGCAAAGGGCGAAAGGCCCCCCGGAAAGCGTCACGGCCCCTTGACGGAGGGCAGTTCGGATACCAGCCGCAGCGAGGCGTTGATCCCTTCGAGTTGGTAATGCGGGCGCAGGTAGAAGCGGGCGGCGTAATAGCCCGGCCGGCCCTCGACGCTGTCCACCTGCACCTCGGCCCTGGCCAGCGGACGCTTGGCCTTGGCCTTGTCATCGGCCATCGCGGTATTGGCCAGCACATAGCGGTTGATCCATTCGGACAGAAACACCTGCATGTCGGCGCGTTCCTTGAAGGTGCCGATCTTGTCGCGCGCGATGGACTTGAGGTAATGCGCGAAGCGGCAGACCGGCAGCAGATAGGGCAGGTTGGCCGAAAGCCGCTCGTTGGCCTGCGCGTCGGGATCGACCAGCCGCCCGGCGCGGGCCTCGGCATCCTGAAGCGTCTGGGCGCCCAGGAAGGCCGCGATGTCGGTGTTCTTGCGGTGCAGGATCGGCATCAGCCCCAGCTTGGCCAGCTCATGTTCGCGCCGGTCGTCGATGGCGATCTCGGTCGGGCATTTCATCACCACCGATCCGTCGTCGCTGGGGAAGGTATGCACCGGAAGGTTGGTGACCGCGCCCCCCGATTCCACGCCGCGGATCTGGCTGCCCCAGCCGTAAAGCTTGTGGCTGCGGTTGATGTTCACCCCCATCGGGAATGCCGCGTTCATCCAGACGTAACGGTCGTGCCTGCCGTCGATCTCCTCGCGGAAGTCGAAGCCCTTGACCGGGATCGTGTCCGGCCCATAGGGCAGCCGCGCCAGCACGCGCGGCAGCGTCAGGCCGATATAGCGCGCATCCTCGCTTTCGCGCAGGCTCTGCCAGGCCGCATAGTCGGGCGAGGATGTCACCATCTTCAGGTCCTGCGGATTGGGCAGTTCCTGCCAGCTTTCCATCCGGAACAGCCGCGGCGAGGCCGCCGCGATGAAAGGCGCATGGGCCGAGGCGCAGATCCCCGACAGGTTGCGCAGCAAGCCCACGTCGCGCGGATGGGGGCCGAATTCATAGGCGCCGATGACCGAGCCGAAGGGGGCGCCGCCGAAGCTGGAATATTCCTCGGTATACAGCTTGCGGAACATGGGGGACTGGTCCCACATCTGCCCCTCGAAATCCTCAAGCTGGTCGGCAAGTTCGTCCTTGGTGATGTTCAGCACCCGGATCTTCAGCATGGTGTCGGTTTCGGTGTTGTTCACCAGGTAATGCAGGCCCCGCCATGTGCCCTCCATCTGCCGGACCTCGGGGGCGTGCAGCACCTCGTTCATCTGCGTGGTCAGAAGCTGGTCGATCCCCGCGATCAGGGACTTGATCGAGCGCACCGCATTGCCCGAGATCGTCGCGCTGCCCGCCTTTTCCCGTGCCGCCACCGCCAGATTGGCGACCAGTTCGCGCAGCTTCGCGCTGTCATCCTCCTTGACGCGGAAATCCTTTTCCAGAAGCGCGCCGAATTCGTCCAGATCGACGGCCTCGGCCTCGGGGGCGGCGGTCTCGGTAGCCTTGAGTTGTTCTTCGGCCATGGCTCAGCCCTCGGGCTTGTCGCCGCCGCCCATCGCCTGTTCGGCGATGCGGGCCAGCAGGGGTTCGTCGTTCAGAAGCTGGGCGATGCGCTTTTCGGCGCTGGACTTGCCGTCCATATAGCTCAGCAGTTCCTCGAGCTTGCGGCGCATCTTCAGCAGTTCGGCCAGTTCCGGGATCTGCTCGGCGATGCGGTCGGGGGCAAAGGCGCCCATCTCGCGGAAGGTCAGGTCGACGAACATCTCCTCGTCGGGGACTTCCTCGCCCGGCTTGCCGGGCAGGCGGTTGGGAACGCGGGCGGTCACGCGGGGGGACAGGGCGTCCATGAAGGCCGGGAAGCGGCCGGCATCCACCTCGACGAACCTGCGTTCCGCCGGGGGCTTCTGCGCCTCGCGCGAGGTGGACTTGCCTGCCAGGTCGGCCATGACGCCCATGACGAAGGGCAGTTCGATCGTGGTCGGACTGCCGTAATGTTCGACGTCATAGGAAATCTGCACCCGTGGGGCGCGATTGCGTTCGATTACCTTGGACTTGCTCTCGCTCATTGCGGGCTGCTCCCTTTCGCGGCGGCCTTCCGGTGGCGGTCCTGTCCGTGCTTCCCGTCAGCGGCCCTTGTCTTCAGATACTCCGGCGACATTGCGGAACTCCTTCATCCCGCCGGGGGCGATCTCCTCGATCAGTTCAAGGAAATTCATCGGCACCATCCTTTTCATGCGCCGCGCCAGATGCGGCAGCGGCGAGGCGGGCTCGTTGCGTTCATAGAACTCGATGACGAGGTCGAGGCAGGTCTCGACCTCGCGGCGCGACGACAGCCGGGCGGGCGGGCCAGCCGGCTGCGCCACGGCTGCGACCGGCACGGGAACCGGCGTGGCAGGCGCGCCCGCGGTATCCGCGGCGGACGCGGCGGGTGCGAGTTGCGCGGCAGGGCAGGTCAGCGTCGTCTGCATCCGCTGCAGCATCTGGCGCAAGGCGGGGAACTGCGCCGGAGGGTCGTTTCCGATGCGGGCGGCCAGGGCCGCTTCGAGACGGGCGAGCGCCTCGAGCGAGGCCGCCAGTCCCGCCTCGAGCGCGGAGACCGTTTCGGGATCGATGTCGCGCGACGCGCGGCAGGCGGTCAGCACCCGCGCCATCCGCGCGTCATGGCGGGCCGCGCGTTCGGCCTGTTCGGCCACCGACAATCCGGTCGTGCCCTCGGCCGTCAGCATGGCCTGCGTGACGGCGCCCGCGGCCAGATCCCCGCCCGAGACGACCGGCAGGCCCCGCGGCCTGAGCATCGTGTTGAATTCCAGGTCACCCAGGATTCCGGCGTCGTCATTCTCGATCTGGCAGAGCGTGTTGATCCGCCGCAGCGCGGCCTCGCGCGGGGATTTGCCCTCGCGCAGGGCGGGGTGCAGGCTGTCCCACCAGCCCTCCAGCGTGTCGGCAAGCAGGTTCAGCCCCTCGGCCAGCCCCGCGACGCCGTTCAGGTTGGTCATGATCCGCGCCGCGGTGACAAGCAGCCGCAGATCGCGCCCGGCTTCCGCCAGCGCCGCTGCCTCGTCCAGCAGTTTCGCCCAGTCCAGAGCCACGTCGCCGGTATTGCCCTTGGCGACCTGCTCCGCCCGCGCCGTCCGGGAGGCCCCGTCCAGCGCCCGTTCGAGCGCCAGGAACCTCATGTCGTTGCGAAGATCCAGACCCGCGGAATCCGGCATGGACAAGGGCGCGAGAAACATAGTCGAAACCTTTTTTGAAAGGCCGTTTATGCAGCTCTCGAAACAGGTGGATCATCGCATGAAACTGATTTTCCCGCAATGAAATCCTGCGTATTTCCCGATGCACGGCGTTCAGGGACGCAGGTCCAGCACCCGATGAGCCGCCGCCAGCACAAGGCCGGGCCGGGCTGCGCGCCGGGCAGCCACCGCTTCGGCGAAAGAGGCCGCGGATTCGTCGCCGGGGCGGCGTTCCGGGAAAAGCGGGCCCTGGCTGATGATGACGAACAGCCCCGCCTTGCCGAAATCGCGATCATTCACGCGAAAGGCGATCCGTCCCTTGCCCACCCCCGGCGCATCGGCGGACCACAGCACCCGGACGAAGCGGACCGCGCCCTCCGCCTGCCCGATGCGGTCGAGCCGGACCTCTTCATCGTCAGTATTGGGCAGCAGATTATACACCTTTCCCGACACCGAGATGGCGACCCAAAGCTCGGCCCCCGGCGTGGCGGCCAGCGCGGCGGGGATCAGCACATCGGCGACGGGGTTGTCGCCGGGGCGATAGATCCCGGTCAGCGACGGCGCGGGCCTGCGCGCCTCGGACAGGCGGATGGTCACCCCGCCGTCGGACAGGCCCCCCATCGCCGCCCTGATGCGGCAAAGCGGGGGGTCGAGCGTCTCGATCTCCATCCGCAATTCGCGCGCGCCCAGCACGGGACGCAGGGCCTCGGCCAGTGCCGCGGCCGTGGCGGCATCGGGCAGGGTGCCCGTTATCGTGACCGCGTCCTGTTCGGGTGTGCCGGCGGCGGGAATGTCGCTGGTCAGCGCGCCGCAGCTTGCGTGATCCGCCAGCACAGCCGCGATGTCGGCGGGCATCAGCAGGGCCGGCGCGGTCAGGTGCAGGCGCAGGATCATGCCCCATTCCTGCGCCCAGGCCTGCAGCCGGGCGGCGATGGCGTCACGTTCGGGGATCGAGGCCGCGCGGCCCGCGATCTCGGCGGTGATGTCGGTGACCGAAACGGTCCAGTCCTCCAGCCCGTCCAGTTCCGCAAACAGCCGCTCCATCGCCGCAGCCCAGCCCGGCGCGGGCATCCCGCGCGCAACGCCCAGCGCATCCTGCGCCACGGGCGCACCGGTCGCGGCCGCGACCGCCGACGCGATCCGGCCGGCGGCAGCGGCGTCCGGGGCCTGCCCCGACAGATGCGCCGGGTCCGATCCGGCTTCGAGCCGCCAGGGCTCGGCCAGGGGCAGGACGGGCCAGACAAGCGGCCGGACAAGGAAGAACCCGGCCAGCAACAGGACCGCCAGCAGGCCCAGCAGCCATGCCCTGCGCCGCCCCGCGCCGCCCTTTGCGGCCGTGGCGTCCTCGCCCTGCCCCCTGTTGCGCCTGACCGGCTGCCGCGCCGGCGGCTGCGAACTGCCCTTGAGCAGCGCCTCGACCCGCTTGACCACGGCGGCGGCCGAAGGGGCACGATCTGCCAGATCGGGGGCCGCCAGCCACAGGATCAACCCGGACAGCGGTTCGGGCAGGCCGGCCACGTCCAGCGGCTCGGACTTGCGGCGGATCATCTCGCCGGGCGTGGCTCCGGCGAACGGCACCTCTCCGCGCGCCGCGGCCGCCAGCGTCGCCCCCAGGGCGTAAAGGTCGCTGGCGGGCACGGCCTTGCCGTCGAACTGTTCGGGGGCGGCATATTCGTATTTCCCGGCGAAGCGGTTTCCGACCACCGTCCGCGCGCCGCTGGCGGTGTCCTTGGCGATGCCGAAATCGATGATCGTCGTGCCCTCGACCCTGCCCTCGCGCAGGATGATGTTGTCGGGCGAGAGGTCGCGGTGGACCACGCCGCGCGCATGTGCCGCGACCAGCCCCTCGGCCACCCGATGCGCGACGATCAGCAATTCGCGCGTGGCCAGCCGCCGGGCCGTCATGACCTCGGACAGGGCCGGGCCGTCGATGAAGTCCATCACCAGGAAGACATGCCCCTCGGCCGTGCAGGAACATTCGCTGTAACGCACCACGGCATCGTGGACGATGTCGCGCATCGCCTCCTCGCGGCGCATCAGTTCCAGATAGCCCTCATCGCCCGAAAACTGCGCCGCCAGGGCCTTGATCGCCACCACCCTGTCGGTGACGAGGTTGCGCGCGCGATAGACCTCGCCGGTGCCGCCGCGGCCCAGAACGCCCTCGATGGTCCAGGTGTTGTTCAGCACCTGGCCCTGGCGGAAGATGTCGCCCGGCAGAGACGGGATCATGACGGCGCCCCTTCTTCCGCGGCACCCCGGATTGCGCGATCCTGCGAAAATGTTTCCGAAGGCAGCGGTTTTGAAATACACTTTCCGCAGGAACAGTTTTCTTCCGCTCCCTGCCTGACGCAAGCCCTGTTTCCACCACGTCGATTTTCCGCCCCCTGTTCAAGGATGGCCAGAATGACGACCGTGACACCTCGCCCTGTCCCCCAAGGTTCGCGGGAAACCGTCAAGCGCAAGGAACTGGTCGGGCGTCTGGACCCGCTTTGTCTGCGCGCCTTTTCCGATGCGGCGCAGAATGCCAAGTCCCGAGGCAATCCCTATGTGGAACTGGCCCATTTCATCGCCGCCCTGACGGACCGGCAGGATTCGGATCTGGCCCTGATCGGGGCCGCGGCGGGCGTGGATGCGGCGCGGCTGGAGGGCGATCTTGCCCGCGCGCTGGACGGGCTGCCGCGCGGCGCAAGCGCGGTTGAGGAGTTTTCCGACCACATCTTCCACGCGATTCAGGAAGGCTGGACGCGTGCATCTCTGGAACACGGCACGGACCGGGTGCGGTCGGGCGACATTCTGATCGCCTGCCTCAAGACCCCGGTGCTGGAGGGGCTGCTGCTGCGCATCAGCCCGGAATTCGGCCGTATCGACCCCGACCGCATGGCACCGGACCTGCCCGGCATCATGGCGGCATCAAGCGAGGCCGAAGCCGCCCCCGCCGTCCCGGCCGGGCCCGCGCAGGCGCGGCCGGCCGGAGGGGCGCTGGCGAAATATGCGACCAACCTGACCGAGCGGGCACGGGCCGGCAGGATCGACCCGGTGGTCGGCCGCGACCCGGAAATCCGCCAGATCATCGACATCCTGATGCGCCGCCGGCAGAACAACCCGATCCTGACCGCCGTGGTCGAGGGCTTTGCCCAGCGGCTGGCGCAGGGCGACGTGCCGCCGCAGCTTGCCTCGGTCGATCTGTGGCTGCTGGACATCGGGCTGATGCAGGCCGGGGCCAGCGTCAAGGGCGAGTTCGAAAAGCGTCTGAAGGCCGTGATCGACGAGGTCCAGTCCTCGGTCAGGCCGGTTATCCTGTTCATCGACGAGGCCCATACCCTGATGGGCGCGGGCGGGCCGGCGGGCACGGGCGATGCGGCGAACCTGCTGAAACCGGCGCTGGCGCGGGGCGAATTGCGTACCGTCGCCGCCACCACATGGTCCGAATACAAGCAGCACATCGAAAAGGACCCGGCGCTGACTCGCCGGTTCCAGGTAATCAGGATCGAGGAGCCCTCGGAAGCCGCCGCCGTCGAGATGCTGCGCGGCGTGGCAAGCGTGCTGGAAGCCCATCACCGCGTCGAGATTCTTGACGAGGCGATCGGCGCGGCGGTGTCGCTGTCCCATCGCTATATCCCGGCGCGGCAGTTGCCGGACAAGGCGATCAGCCTGCTGGATACCGCCTGCGCCCGCGTCGCCGTCAGCCAGCACGCCACCCCGGCCGAACTGGAGGATCTGCAACGCCGCCTGCAGGCGCTGGAGGTCGAGGCCGGCATCATCGCCCGCGAGGCCGCCATCGGCATCGACACGGCGAAACGGCAGGAGGCCAACGACGCCGCCCGCGCCGCCGCCGAGGCCGAGCGCGCCGCCGCGCTGGAGCGGTGGGAGGCGGAAAAGGCGCTGGTCGCGGAGATCCTGCAATTGCGGGCCGAACTGCGCGGCGGGGGCGTGGCGCTGGACACGGCCGCCCGAGACGAGGGCGAGGACAAGACAGCCCAAGGTGCGGATGATGCG
>CALLYR010000085.1 GCA_937859005.1 uncultured Paracoccus sp.
GGCATCGCTCGTGCTGTCGAGGGGGTGGATTTCGGGCCAGTCCAGCACCCCGGCCTGCCGCGTGACCTTGTCGCGGCCGGCAATCGCGTCCACCGCCAGCACCGGCACCCCGTTCTTCAGCGCCAGCACCGTGCCATGCAGCCGCGTCGTCACCAGTGCATCCAGCCGCGCGCAGATGGATTCGAATTCCGCCGCCGAGCCGATCCCGCAACGGTTGGCTGATCGCGGCACCGTCGTGTCCAGTTCGACCACCGCGACGCCCGCCCGGCGCAGCAAGGCGCGCAGGCGTTCCTCGGCCTGGTCGTGCAACTGGCGCGCCCCGTATTCGCGCTGCGACCGCACGAGGCAGAGCCCCACGACCGGGACCCGCTGTTCCCGCTGCAGAAAGCTCAGATCCGGGCGCGTGGTGCGGTCGCTGTCGCGTTCCAGCAGCGCATCGAAGGGATTGCAGCCGGCCAGCGGCGCCACCATCGTCAGATTGATCCCGACATGCGTGCAATGGCGGAAGCGGCCGAAGACATGCGGATATTTTACCGGATAGTCGAGGCCATAAGGGCCGCAGACCACGATCAGATGCGTGAAATCGGCAGGGTCCAGACTGGCGGCATCGACCCACGCAGGGTCCAGCCCCAGCAGGTCCAGCGTATAGGGCGCCACTGCGAAAGGCATGTCCAGGTCGCGCAGGCGATGTTCGACCTGGTCCAGCACCTCGAGATCCCCGACGGTCGAGAAATGCCCGGTGACGAGGGCGCGGCGCGCATGACGCGGGGGCACGGGATTTGTGGACACGAAGGCTCCTCTGAAATCGGCTTTGCGGCGCGGGCCCGCGTCCCGTCAGGCCCTTGCCGGCTGGGCGACAAAGCGCAGATAGGGTAGCCTCATGTCCACCTTGCCGAACTTGGCTTCGGCCTGTTCGTCGGTCAGCGACAGGGCGGCGATCACGTCCTGGCCGGGAACCCAGTCGGCGGGCGTCGCGATCGGCACGCCGTCGGTGGCCTGCACCGCGTCCAGCGCACGGATGATTTCGGCAAAGTTGCGACCCACCGACATAGGATAGGTCATCATCAGACGCACCTTCCTGTCGGGACCGATGATATAGACGGTGCGAACCGCGGCGGTGTCGTTGGCGGTGCGGCCGCCGGGCAGATATGCCTCGGCGGGCAGCATGTCATAGGCTTTCGAGATGGCCAGCGAGGAATCGTCGGCCATCGGGAAATCCGCCGGGCATCCGGCCACGGTCTCGATATCGCGCTTCCATTTGCGATGGTCCTCGGCGCTGTCCACGGATACGCCCAGCACCTTGGTGTTGCGCTTCTCGAATTCGGGGACCAGCTGGGCCACCGCGCCGAATTCGGTCGTGCAGACCGGGGTGAAATCCTTGGGATGGCTGAAGATGATGGCATAGCCGCTGCCGATCCAGTCGTGAAAGCTGATCGGTCCGTCCGATGTCTCGGCCTTGAAATCGGGGGCGATGTCGTTGATGCGCAGGGCCATGGGCGTTCCCTCGTGAAAGTTGACGTTGACGGGAACATAGGCCCGAACGGCGGGATTGCCAGCCCGGCCACGCGCCCCGGCGGGGCCGGGAAATTCGGACATAATGCCGACCGAACCCGCCAGAACGCCTGTCCTGTCGGTCTTGAAGCCGGGGAACCCCGATGCAACCTTGTGGCCGACCACGACATGCAGGAGAACGGGCGATGGCCGATCTGGCGGACAAGCGCAAATTTCATATCGACGGCGAGTGGGTCGATCCCGTGCGCCCGAACGATCTTGAGGTGATCGACCCCAGCACCGAGGAAGCGGTCGCCGTGATCTCGGTGGGCGATCAGGCCGACACCGACCGGGCCGTTGCCGCGGCCAAGGCGGCGTTCCCGTCCTGGTCGCAGACCGCGCCCGAAGAACGGCTGAAACATGTCGAGAAGATTCTCGAAGTCTACAAGCGCCGCAACGACGACGTGGCCGCGGCCATGACCCACGAGATGGGCGCCCCCACCGACATGTCGGTCGAGGATCAGGCCGGGTCCGGGTCCTATCACATCGAAACCTTCATCAAGTCCTTCAAGGACTTCGAATTCATCCGCCCGCTGGGCGATCACGCCCCCACCAGCATGGTCGCGTGGGAGCCGATCGGCGTGGTCGGCCTTATCACGCCGTGGAACTGGCCGATGAACCAGGTCACGCTGAAGGTGATCCCGGCGATCCTGGCGGGCAACACCGTGGTGCTGAAGCCGTCGGAAATCGCCCCCCTGTCCAGCATGGTCTTTGCCGAGATCCTGGACGAGGCCGGACTGCCCAAGGGCGTCTTCAACCTGGTGAACGGCGACGGGCCGGGCGTCGGCACGCAATTGTCGGTCCATCCCGACGTGGACATGATTTCCTTCACCGGATCGACCCGCGCGGGCATCGCGATCACCAAGGCCGCGGCGGATACCGTGAAGAAGGTCGCGCTGGAACTGGGCGGCAAGGGCGCGAATCTGGTGTTTGCCGATGCCGACGACAAGGCGGTGGTGCGCGGCGTGCGGCATGTGTTCTACAACTCGGGCCAGTCCTGCAACGCGCCGACCCGGATGCTGGTCGAGCGCAGCGCCTATGAGCAGGCGATCGAGACCGCCCGCCGCGTGGCCGAGGAAACCCGGGTCGCCAGCGCGCATGAGCCGGGCAAGCACATCGGCCCGGTGGTCAGCAAGCAGCAGTGGGACAAGATTCAGGACCTGATCCAGAAGGGCATCGACGAGGGCGCCCGCCTTGTCGCCGGCGGTCCCGGCCTGCCCGAAGGCGTCAATCGCGGCTATTTCGTGCGTCCGACCGTGTTCGCCGACGTGATCCCCGACATGGCGATCTTCCGGCAGGAAATCTTCGGCCCCGTGCTGTCGATCACGCCCTTCGATTCCGAAGAGGAGGCGGTCGAGATGGCCAACGATACGGTCTATGGCCTGACCAATTATGTCCAGACGCAAGACGGCGCGCGCCGCAATCGCCTCGCCCGGCAACTGAAATCGGGCATGGTGGAAATGAACGGCGTCAGCCGCGGCCGCGGCTCGGCCTTCGGGGGCGTCAAGGCCTCGGGCCGCGCGCGCGAGGGCGGCGTCTGGGGGATCGAGGAGTTCATGGATTCCAAGCAGATTTCCGGCTGGCACAAGGAGGCGGCGGAGTAATCCCCCGCATCCCGCAGGAAGGGCGCGTCACCGCGCCCTTTTTTCATGCCCGCGCGATGCCTGCGGTCAGGGCTGCGCCGGGCCTTCGCCCTGCAGGGCGGCCATGGCCTCGTCCCACAGCACGTCGCCGTATTCTTCGCGCAGGCGGGCCTTGACGACCTTGCCGGTTGCGCCCAGCGGCAGGGTTTCGACGAAGATCACCTTGTCGGGCACCTGCCAGCGCGGCACCTTGCCGTCGTAATGGGCCAGCAGTTCGGCCTCGGTCAGGTCGGCCTGCGGGCGCTTCTGGACGCACACCACCGGGCGTTCGTCCCATTTCGGGTGGCGCGCGGCGATGGCGGCGGCGTTCGCCACCTTGGGATGGGAAATCGCGATGTTTTCCAGATCGACCGTGGAAATCCATTCGCCGCCGGACTTGATGATGTCCTTGGCGCGGTCGCGGATCACCATATAGCCGTCGGGGTCGAGGGTGGCGATGTCGCCGGTGTCGAACCAGCCGTCATACGTCAGCGCCGATTTTTCCTGTCCGAAATAGCTTTCGACGACCCAATGCCCGCGGATCTGCAATTCGCCCTGGGTTTCGCCGTCCTGGGGCAGCAGATGGCCTTCGGCATCGACGATGCGCAATTCGACCCCGTAAAGCGGCCGCCCCTGCCCGTTGCCGATGCGGTCCCGTTCGGCGGCCGGCAGGGCGGCGTGCCTGGCAAGCGGCGCGTTCATCGTGCCCAGCGGGCTGGTTTCGGTCATGCCCCAGGCGTGGATCAGTTCGACCCCGTATCTGTCGCGGAACACTGCGCGCATCGACGGCGGCAGGGCCGAGCCGCCGACCACCATGCGCTTCAGGCTTTCTGCCCTGGATCCGCTGGCCTCCAGCGCGTTCAGCAGGCCCATCCAGATCGTCGGCACCCCCGCGGCCAGCGTCACCCTTTCGTCGTCGATCAGGCGCGCAAGGCTGTCGCCGTCCAGCCGCGGCCCCGGCATCACCAGCCGCGCGCCCGTCAGCGCCGTGATATGGGGCAGGCCCCAGGCATTGACGTGGAACATCGGCACGACCGGCATCACCGAATCGGCCGCGCCGACCCCCATTCCGTCGGGCTGGTTGGCCGAGAGCGCATGCAGCAAGGTCGAGCGGTGCGTGTAAAGCACCCCCTTGGGATTGCCCGTGGTTCCGGACGTATAGCAGAGCGAGGCGGGCGCTGTCTCCTCGACCTGCGGCCAGGCAAAGCCGGGATCGCCTTCGGCCAGCAGCTCGTCATGGAACAGAAGGCCGGGCAGGGCCGCGGCGGCCTCCTCGTCGCGTGGCCCCATCAGGACCAGCCCGCGCAGCGTTTCCAGCCGGTCGCGGACCGCGGCCACCAAGGACACGAAGGTCCGGTCCAGAAACAGCATCCGGTCGTCGGCGTGGTTGACGATATAGACCAGCTGGTCCGGGGCCAGCCGCGGGTTCAGCGTGTGGCAGACCATGCCCGCGCCCGGCACGCCGAAATACAGTTCGAGATGGCGGCGGTTGTTCCAGGCCAGCGTGCCGATGCGGTCGCCCGGCGCCATCCCGCGCCGGGCCAGCGCCGATGCCAGGCGGCGCGCGTTTTCCGCCACCTGCGCCCAGGTGGTGCGTTCGAACCCGCCTTCGGTCAGGGCCGACACGATCTCGGTGCCGCCGTGATAGCGGGCGGCATGGTCGATCAGCGAGGCGATCGACAGCGGTTGCATCATCATCCGGCCCAGAAACATGGCCCTTCCCCCTGCGGTTTTGCGCGACTGTGCGGCGGCGGGGATGGACAGGCAAGCGCCCCGCCGCGTCAGCCCCAATCGACCTCGGACAGAAAGATATAGCCCGCGCCATAGATGGTCTTGATCAGCCGCGGATTGCGCGGATCCTCGCCCAGCTTGGTGCGCAGGCGCGAGATCCGCACGTCCATCGCCCGGTCGAAGCTGTCACCCGCAGTACCGCCCAGCGACTCCAGCATCTGCGCCCGGCTGATCAGCCGGCGCGGGCTGTCGAGAAACATCCGCAGCATTTCCGCCTCGGCATGGCTTAGCGGGGTCTCGGCGCCGTCCGGGGCGGTCAGGGAATAGCGGTCGAAATCGGCGGTCCAGCCGGAAAAGCGCGCCCTCTGGCCTGCGCGTGCCGTCTCGCGTCCCGGCTTGCGCAGGCGGGCGCGGATCCGGGCCACGACCTCGGCCGGATCGAAAGGCTTGGTCACGTAATCGTCCGCGCCCAGTTCCAGGCCCGTCACCCGGTCCTGCACCTGCGCGCGCCCCGAGATGATGATGATCGCGGCCCCCGATTCGGTGGCCAGCCGGTGCACGAGCGCCAGCCCGTCTCGGTCGGGCAGGCCAAGGTCGATCAGGCAGGCGTCCGGCGACATGCGGCGCAGCCCGGCCTCGAATTCGGTCGCGCGGGCGAAGGCGGCGGTGCGGAAGCCCGCATCCTCCAGCGCGGCAGCCAGCAGGCGGCGGATGTCGGGCTCGTCATCCAGGATGGCGATCAGCGGGGCCTCAGCGGTCATCGGCGATCCTTGCGAGTTGGGCCGCCAGGGTCGCTGCGGCGAAAGGTTTGGTCAGCACGGGGACGGGCAGGTCCCTGCGGTCCGGGTGGCCCGCGGGCAGCGCCGTCATCAGGATCAGCGGCAGGCCCCGACCCGCCAGCGCCGCCCCCGATCCGTCGCCCAGTTGCAGGTCGGACAGGATCAGCGACAGGCCGGGCAGGTCGGTCATCGCCTGCGCCTCGGAAAGCGAGCCTGCCTCGATCACCCGGTGGCCCATGCCGGTCAGCTGGCCGCGCACGGTTTCGCGGATGGCGTCGTCATCATCGACCAGCAGCACCATCCGCGGCGCGGCCTGGTGCCGCGGCAGGCGGATGCGCACCCGCGCGCCGCCCCCCGGCACATTGTCCAGCCGCAACGTGCCGCCCGCCAGCTTGGTCTGGTCATAGACCATCGGCAGCCCCAGCCCCGATCCCTGCCCGGATTTCGTGGTGAAGAACGGCTCGGTCGCCCGCGCCAATGCCTCGGGCGAAAAGCCGGGGCCGCTGTCGGTGACGGTCAGTTCCAGCCAGTCGCCCGCCGCCCCGGCCGCCAGCGCGATCCGGCCGCGGCCGTCCATGGCATCGCGCGCGTTCAGGATCAGGTTCAGCAGCGAATCCTGCAACGGGCCGGGGTCCAGCATCACCGGCCCCGGCGGCAGGTCGCACTCCACCGCCAGCACCACGCCCTCGCCCAGCGACGGCCGCGCCATCGCCGCCAGATCCGACAGCAGCGCTGCCAGATCCACGGGTTCGGGGGTCAGTTCCCGCGGGCCGGTGATCTTGCCGATCCGGTCGAGCAGCCGCGCCGCGGCCAGTGTGGCCTGCACGTCCGCCGCGGCCTGGGGGGGCAGGTCGGACCTCGCCAGCCGCCCCTGCAGCCCCAGGATGATGGTCACCAGATTGCCGAAATCATGCGCAAGGCCCGATGTCATCCGCGCCGCCAGCGCCCGGCGCGCGCCATGGGTCAGCGCCTCGCGCGCCTGAACCTCGGCGGTGACGTCGGTGGACAGGACATAGACGCCCCCGCCGCCCCGCCCCGGCGCCAGGGCGATGCGGATGCGCCGGCCCGATCCGGCATGGGTGATCTCGAACACCTGCGGCTCTCCGGCAAGGGCCAGATCGACATGGGGGCGGATGCGGTCGAAGGTTTCGCCCAGCATCTCGTCCCCGGTTCGGCCCACCACCGCCGGATCGACGCCCGGAAAGACCGCGCCGATCTGATGGTTGGAAAAGGTATAGCGGTAACCGGCGTCCATATGGGCGATATGGGCGGGCACCATCTCGACCACCTGGCGGGTATGGGCCTCGGTTTCGGTCAGGATGCGCTTGGCTTCCTCCAGCGCGGCATTGGTCGCGGCAAGCTGGCGGTTGGCGGCGGACAGCCGTTCGGCATGGGCCAGCACCTGCCCGGACAGTTCCGCCGACCGCGCCCGCAGCAGCTGTTCGGTGCGGCGGATGGCGGTGATGTCGGTATAGACGGCGACCCAGCCCCCCTGGCTCAGCGGCGCGCCCTCGACCGACACGATCGAGCCGTCGGGCCGGGTCCGTTCCAGGTAATGGGGCTGAAAGGTGCGCGCCTGCGCCACGCGGCTCTCGATCGCCTGTTCGATGTCGTCGGTCGGCCCGTATTCGCCGCGTTCGACCAGATATCTGATCGTCTCGGCAAAGCCCGTGCCCGGCCGCGTCAGTTCGTCGGGCAGATCGAACATGACCTGATAGGGCCGGTTGGACAGCGCCAGCCGCAGATCGGCGTCGAAGATCGAGATCGCCTGCTGGATCAGGTTCAGCCCGGATCGGGTCAGTTCGGCGCGGCTGTCGTCGGGGTTCATGACCTTTGGCTAGCATCCGCGGCGGCGGCGGGGAAGCGCCGGTAAGAATTCGTTGGATTCGGGAAAAACTCGGGCAAGAATCACCCCCCTAACTTGGGCCCGCAGCCGGACCGATCAGAGTTCCGGGATGCGGCGCCCGGCGCCGAGGGGGGGAACATGAACGCAGTCGCGCAGCCCGAAGGGGATCTGCGGTCGATTCCCGCGCTGCTCGCGCGGAACGCCGCGCAGATGGGCAATCGCCCGGCTTACCGCGAAAAGGAATTCGGCATCTGGCAAAGCTGGACCTGGGCCCAGGTCCAGGACGAGATCCGGGCGCTGGCCATGGGGTTCCTGGCGCTGGGCCTGAACCGGGGCGACCATGTGGCGATCATCGGGCGCAACCGCCCGGCCCATTACTGGACGATGGTGGCGGCGCAGATGTGCGGCGCGGTGCCGGTGCCGCTGTATCAGGACGCGATCGCGTCCGAACTGGCCTATGTGCTGGGCCATTCGGGGGCCCGCTTCGTCGTCTGCGGCGACCAGGAACAGGTGGACAAGGTCATCGAGGCCGAGGAAGCCAACCACGCCGTCGATCAGATCATCTATACCGACAAGCGCGGCATGCGGAAATACGACCATTCCCGCATGAACTGGCTGGCCGACGTGCAGGCCGAGGGCCGCGCCGCCCGCCAGCGGTTCGAGGCGGAGCTGGACGCCCGCATCGCCGAGCCGGGTTACGACGACACCTGCGTGATGCTGTATACCTCGGGGACCACCGGCAAGCCCAAGGGCGTGGTGCTGTCCAACCGCAACGTGATCGAGACGGCGCGCAACTCGGCCCGCTTCGACGGGCTGAAGCCCGGCGACGACGTGCTGGCCTATCTGCCGATGGCCTGGGTGGGCGATTTCATCTTCTCGGTGGGCCAGGCGATGTGGACGGGGTTCTGCGTGAACTGCCCCGAGGGCGCGCATACGATGATGACCGACCTGCGCGAGATCGGACCGACCTATTTCTTCGCGCCGCCCCGCGTCTTCGAGGGCCAGTTGACCAGCGTCATGATCCGCATGGAGGATGCGGGCCGGATCAAGAAGGCGCTGTTCGACCATTACATGAAGCTTGCGCGCCGCATCGGCCCGGCGATTCTGGACGGCAAGCCGGTCGGCATGGTGGACCGGCTGCGCTATGCCCTGGGCAACCTGTTCGTCTATGGTCCGTTGAAGAACACGCTGGGATTCAGCCGGGTGCGCGTGGGCTATACCGCGGGCGAGGCGATCGGGCCGGAAATCTTCGATTTCTATCGCAGCCTCGGGATCAACCTGAAACAGCTTTACGGCCAGACCGAGGCCACGGTGTTCATCACCCAGCAGCCCGACGGGCAGGTGCGGGCCGATACCGTGGGCGTGCCCTCGCCGGGCGTCGAGGTGAAGATCGCCGACAACGGCGAGGTCTATTACCGCAGTCCCGGCACCTTCGTCGAATATTACAAGAATGCGGAATCCACCGCCTCGACCAAGGACCCGCAGGGCTGGGTCGCCACGGGCGACGCCGGGTTCTTTGAACCCGGCAGCGGGCATCTGCGGATCATCGACCGCGCCAAGGACGTGGGCCGCATGGCCGACGGCAGCCTGTTCGCGCCGAAGTTCGTGGAAAACAAGCTGAAGTTCTATCCCAACGTGCTGGAGGCGGTGGTCTTCGGCAACAAGCGCGACTTCTGCACCGCCTTCATCAACATCGACCTGACCGCGGTCGGCAACTGGGCGGAACGCAACAACGTGGCCTATGCGTCCTATCAGGAACTGGCCGGGCACCCGCAGGTCTATGCGGCGATCAAGGCCCATGTCGAGGAGGTGAACCGATCCGTCGCCGCCGATCCGATGCTGTCGGGCTGCCAGATCCACCGCTTCCTGGTGCTGCACAAGGAACTGGACGCCGACGACGGCGAGATGACCCGCACCCGCAAGGTCCGCCGCAACGTGGTCGAGGAGAAATACGCCGACCTGATCGCCGCGCTCTATGAGGGCCGGGACAGCGTCCATACCGAAACCGAAGTCACCTATGAGGACGGGCGCAAGGGCAGGATCGCAGCCACCCTGCGGATCGAGGACGCCCGCACCTTCCCCTCTGCCGTCCCCGCCCCCGAACACAAGGTGGCCGCCGAATGAGCATGAACGACCTGGAACCCCATCTCACCCCCGACGGCCGCCAGATCGGCGGCGTGCTGATGGACATGAAGAACATCACCCTGCGCTTTGGCGGCGTGACGGCGATCAAGGACATCAGCTTCAACATCCGCGAAGGCGAGATCCGCGCCATCATCGGCCCGAACGGCGCCGGCAAGTCGTCGATGATGAACGTCATGTCCGGCTTTTATGTCCCGCAGGAAGGCGAGGTCTGGTTCCGGGGCGCCAAGCGCCCACAGATAAAACCCTATGAGGTCGCGCGGCTGGGCATTGCCCGCACCTTCCAGAACATCGCGTTGTTCGACGGGATGTCGGTTCTGGACAACATCATGACCGGCAGGCTGACCATGATGAAGTCGAACCTGCTGCAGCAGGCAATCTGGTGGGGCCGCGCCGAGGCCGAGGAAAACGCCCATCGCGAGAAGGTCGAGAAGATCATCGACTTCCTTGAAATCCAGAACATCCGCAAGACGCCGGTGGGGCGGCTGCCGTACGGGTTGAAGAAGCGGGTGGAGCTGGCCCGCGCGCTGGCGGCGGAGCCGAAGCTTCTGATGCTGGACGAACCCATGGCCGGCATGAACGTCGAGGAGAAGGAGGACATGAGCCGCTTCATCCTGGACGTGAACGACGAATTCGGCACCACCATCGCGCTGATCGAACACGACATGGGCGTGGTCATGGACCTGTCCGACCGGGTGGTCGTGATGGATTACGGCCGCAAGATCGGCGACGGCACCCCCGACGAGGTGCGGGGCAACCAGGAAGTCATCGACGCCTATCTGGGGGTGGCCCATGCGTAAGCCCGCCCGCCGGCACAACATTCAGGCACGGCTCATCCAGCCCGCAAGCATCCGGGGATCGCGCTGATGGAACAGCTTCTCTATGCCTCCGAGGTCGTCGTGAACGGCCTGATGGCCGGCGTCATGTATTCGCTGGTCGCCCTGGGCTTCGTGCTGATCTACAAGGCGTCCGGCGTCTTCAACTATGCCCAGGGGGTGATGGCGCTGTTCGCGGCGCTGACGCTGGTGGGCATCCAGCAGGGGCAGGTGCCCTTTGCCCATCTGATCAACGCGGCCTTCGGCACCCATCTGGAAACCTTCGGCTGGACCGTGCCCTCGGTGCTGGCGATCCTGCTGACCGCCGCCGTCATGGTGGGGCTGGCCATCCTGATTGAGAAACTGGTGCTGAAGCATCTGGTCGGGCAGGAGCCGATCATCCTGTTCATGGCGACCATCGGCCTGGCCTGGTTCCTTGAGGGCCTGGGCGACGTGATGTGGGGCGCCAATGTCAAGTCGCTGGACGTGGGCATTCCGCAGGGCCTGTCGGAAACGGTCGAATCGGCCACCTTCGCGCTGACGGGATACGGCTTCTTCATCGACCGACTGGACATCTGGGCCGCGGTCGTGGCCGTCCTTCTGGTCGCGGCGCTGGTCGCCTTCAGCCAGTACACGAAACAGGGCCGCGCGATGCGGGCGGTGGCCGACGACCATCAGGCGGCGCTGTCGGTCGGCATCTCGCTGCGCTTCATCTGGATCATGGTCTGGTCGATCGCGGGCTTCGTGGCCCTGGTCGCGGGCATCATGTGGGGCACCAAGTCGGGGGTGCAGTTCAGCCTGTCGCTGATCGCGCTGAAGGCGCTGCCGGTGCTGATGCTGGGCGGGTTCACCTCGATCCCCGGCGCCATCGTCGGCGGCCTCATCATCGGCATGGGCGAGAAGCTGTTCGAATATTTCATCGGCCCGATGGTGGGCGGCGCGACCGAAAACTGGTTCGCCTATGTGCTGGCGCTGGTCTTCCTCGTGTTCCGGCCGCAGGGCCTGTTCGGCGAAAAGATCATCGAGCGGGTCTGAACGATGGCGAACCGCATCCTTGCCACCTTGGAAGAAACATTCCCCGGCATCCGGGGGCAGGCAGCCGCCGGCGCGGCCGGGCAGAGGGAATGACCGACAATGTTCTATCGTGAAGCAGGCGACTTCAAGACCAGCTACCGGGACGACAGCCAGACCTTTCCGCTGAAGCTCGACCGGATGGGCTATTACGCGGCTCTTGCCGTCGCATTCCTGGTCGTCCCCCTCGTCATCAACGACTATTGGGCGAACTCGGTCTTCGTGCCCTTCCTGATCTATGCGATCGCGGCGCTGGGGCTGAACATCCTGACCGGCTATGCCGGCCAGGTGTCACTGGGGACCGGCGGGTTCATGGCGGTGGGCGCCTATGCGACCTACAAGCTGTCCACCTCGTTTCCCGGAATCTCGGTCCTGATCCACATCCTGCTGGCAGGCGGCATCACCGCGGTGGTGGGGGTGCTGTTCGGGCTGCCCTCGCTGCGGATCAAGGGGTTCTATCTGGCGGTGGCGACGCTGGCCGCGCAGTTCTTCCTGATCTGGCTGTTCAACAAGGTGCCGTGGTTCTACAACTATTCGGCCTCGGGGCAGATTACCGTGCCCGAACGCACCTTTCTGGGCCAGTTCATCACCGGCCCGCAGACCTCGGCCACTGCGAAATACCTGGTCTGCCTGGTCTTTGCCGTCGGGCTGGCCTGGGTGGCGCGCAACCTGACCCGAGGGACCGTCGGCCGCAAATGGATGGCGATCCGCGACATGGACATCGCGGCCGAGATCATCGGGGTGAACCCGCTGACCGCCAAGCTGACCGCCTTTGCCGTGTCGTCCTTCTTCATCGGGGTGGCGGGCGCGCTGTTCTTCAGCGTCTATCTGGGCGCGGCGGAGGCGTCCGAGGCCTTCGGGATCAACAAGTCGTTCCTGGTGCTGTTCATGGTCATCATCGGGGGCCTCGGGTCCATCTTCGGCAGCTTCGCAGGCGCAGCCTTCCTGGTGCTGCTGCCGGTGTTCCTCAAGAACGTGCTGGTCGGCGGCATGGGGTGGCCCACCGATCTGGCCGCGCATATCGAGCTGATGATCGTGGGCGCGCTGATCGTGTTCTTTCTGATCGTCGAGCCGCACGGGCTGGCGCAACTGTGGCGCCTGACCAAGGAAAAGCTGCGGCTGTGGCCGTTCCCGCACTGAAAAATCCAACGGGCGGCCGGGATCAACCCGGCGCCTCAACCTGACCCCTGGGAGGAAACCGGATGAAACTTCGCTTCGCTTCGCTGGTGGCGGGCGCCATCATGGCCGCCGCACCCGCACTGGCCGATCTGGTCGTGCCGAACCTCAGCTATCGCACCGGACCCTATGCCGCGAACGGCACCCAGTATGCCGACGGCTTCAACGACTGGTTCACCCTGCTGAACGAACGCGACGGTGGCATCGGCGGGCAGAAGATCCAGGTGCCCGAATGCGAGACCGCCTATAACACCGAAAAGGGCGTCGAATGCTATGAATCGACCAAGGGGCAGGGGGCGCTGGTCTATAACCCGCTGTCCACCGGCATCACCTATCAGCTGATCCCCAAGGTTTCGGCCGACAAGATCCCGCTGTATACGCCGGGTTATGGCCGCACCTCGGCCAAGGACGGGCGCGTGTTCGAATGGGTGTTCAACGCGCCCGCGAATTACTGGGACGGCGCCTCGGTCATCGTCAAGCACCTGCTGGACCTGAACGGCGGCGATCTGAACGGCAAGAAGATCGCGCTGGTCTATCACAACTCGGCCTATGGCAAGGAGCCGATCCGCACCTTGCAGGATCTGTCGAAGAAGCACGGCTTCACCCTGTCCGAGATCGCCGTGGACCCGCCGGGCCAGGAGCAGAAGTCCCAGTGGCTGCAGATCCGCCGTGAAAAGCCCGATTACGTGATCCTGTATGGCTGGGGCGTGATGAATCAGGCCTCGATCCAGGAGGCCGCGAACATCCGCTTTCCGATGGAGAACCTGATCGGCATCTGGTGGTCGGGGTCCGAGGTCGACGTGCAGCCCGCGGGCGCGGCCGCCAACGGCTTCAAGTCGGTGGCCTTCCACGGCGCCGGTCAGGACTATCCGGCGTATGCGGATCTGAAGCAGCATGTGATCGACCCCGGCAAGGCGTCGCAGGGTGGCCAGCACGTGGGTTCGGTGCTGTATTCGCGCGGCCTTTATGCGGCGGTCGTGATTTCCGAGGCGATCCGCAAGGCGCAGGAGATGACGGGCAAGGCCGAAGTGACCCCGGCCGACGTGCGCGCCGCCTTCGAGCAGCTGGACATCACGCCCGCGCGCCTGACCGAACTGGGCCTTCCCGACTTCGGCCCCGAGATCAAGATGAGCTGCGAGAACCATGGCGGCTCGGGCATGGCCCGGATGCAGCAATGGGATGCGGCCGCGGGCAAGTGGAACGTGATCTCGGAATTCACCGAGCCGGACCAAGAGATCCTGAACCCGCTGATCGCCGCGGATTCCGAGGCCTTTGCCAAGGAAAACAACATCCAGTTGCGTTGCAACTGACCTGATGCGATCTGCCCCGGCGGCCCGCCGCCGGGGTTTCTGCCCGACAGGACCCTGAAAGGACCACGGCCATGCTGGACGCCGCACCCGCAGCCCTGACCCCCGCCCGTACGGGCGAGCCGCTGCTCGAGGTCAGCAACATCGAGGTGATCTATAATCACGTCATCCTGGTGCTGAAGGGCGTCAGCCTGACGGTGCCCAAGGGGGGCATCACCGCGCTTCTGGGCGGCAACGGGGCGGGCAAGACCACGACCCTCAAGGCGATTTCCAACCTGCTGCATTCCGAACGCGGCGAGGTGACGAAGGGCAGCATCCTCTATCGCGGGGAAAACATCGCCGAGATGAACCCCGCGGCCCTGGTCAGGAAGGGCGTCATCCAGGTGATGGAGGGGCGCCGTTGTTTCGAGCATCTGACGGTCGAGGAAAACCTGCTGACCGGCGCCTATACCCGCACCGACGGATCGGCCGCGATCAGGCGCGACCTCGAAATGGTCTATGATTATTTCCCGCGCCTGCGCGAACGGCGCCGGTCGCAGGCGGGCTATACTTCGGGCGGGGAACAGCAGATGGTGGCGATGGGGCGCGCGCTGATGTCGCGCCCGGAAACCATCCTGCTGGACGAACCCTCGATGGGGCTGGCCCCGCAGCTGGTCGAGCAGATCTTCGAGATCGTGAAGGCCGTGAACGAGGGCGAGGGCGTGACCTTCCTGCTGGCCGAGCAGAACACCAACGTCGCCCTGCGCTATGCCCATTACGGCTATATCCTGGAAAGCGGGCGCGTGGTGATGGACGGCGAGGCGCAGTCCCTGCGCGAGAACCCGGATGTCAAGGAATTCTATCTGGGCATGTCGGACGAGGGACGGAAGTCCTTTCGCGACGTGCGTTCCTATCGCCGGCGCAAGCGCTGGCTGGCGTGACCATTTTCGCCGGGCGGGGCCGGGGCGATGCCGCCCCGCGGCCCGGCAGACGCAGAACGGAGGATCCCGCGTGACCCATTACGACGAGCTGGAAACGCGCAGCGCCGATGAACGCGAAGCGGGCCTTGCCGCGGCCCTGGCCCGCGCCATCGGCAATGCCAAGCTGGCCCCCAGTCTGGCGCGCGCCCTGCGCGACGTCGAGCCGCAGGACGTGAGGACCCGCGCCGATCTGGCTCGCCTGCCGGTGATCCGCAAGT
>CALLYR010000086.1 GCA_937859005.1 uncultured Paracoccus sp.
TCCTGGACCGCGCCCGGCAGTTGGGGCGCGCCGAATGCACCGGGGCGCGCGGCCTGGGCGCCGCCACGCTGCGCCTGGTGGCCGAGGATCTGGGGGACGGGCTGCTGCGCCTGCAGATCAGCGATCCCGCTGCGGAAAACGCGGGCATCGTCGTCGATTCCCAATCGCTGGCCGCGATGGAGGAGGAACTGGCCATCCTGCGCGACGCGGTGGACCACAACCCTGTCCTGATCTGGCGCGAAGGGCTGGACGGCCGGGTCGCCTGGGCCAATGCCGCCTATCTGCGCGAGGTCGAGGCCCGCAGCGGCGACGAGATCCTGTGGCCGATGCCACGGCTGATCGACCTGGCCGAACAGGACGAACAGGCCGTCCTGCGCGCCCGGATCGACAGCGAGGACCGGACCCAGTGGTTCGATTGCCATGTCCAGCCCGCGGCGGACGGGCGCACGATCCATGCCGTGCCCGCCGACAGCGCCGTGCGCGCCGAACGCAGCCTGCGGGAATTCGTGCAAACCCTGACCAAGACATTCGCCGACCTGCCGATCGGGCTTGCGATCTTTGACCGCGAACGCCGGCTGCAGCTGTTCAATCCGGCGCTGATCGACCTGACGGGGCTGGCGACAGGCTTCCTGACCGCGCGGCCCACGCTTTACGCCGTGCTGGATACGCTGCGCGAATCGCGCATGGTGCCCGAGCCCAAGGATTACCGCAGCTGGCGCAACATGATGGCCACGCTGGAGGCCGCCGCCGCCACCGGCCATCACGTCGAAACCTGGAGCCTGCCGGGCGGGCAGACCTATCGCGTGACCGGGCGTCCCCACCCCGACGGCGCCATCGCTTTCCTGTTCGAGGACATCACCGCCGAAATGGCGATGACGCGCCGCTTCCGGGCGGAACTGTCGCTGGGCGCGGAAATCCTGGATGCCGTGGACGAGGCGGTGGCGATCTTCGACGCAGGCGGACGGCTGCTCAGCGTCAACCGCGCCTATGGGGCGCTGTGGGGAATGGACCAGCCCGCAGGCCTGCGCGGCCATCTGGAATTGTGGCACAACGGCTCGGCGCGGGCTGCCGGCCCTGACGCGCTGCGTGAGGCGCTGGCGGGCGATCTGGGCAGCCGTATCCCGCAGGGGACGATCACCGCGCCGGACGGCACTTCCCTGCCGTGGCGAGTGCGGGCCCTGTCGGGAGGCCGCCGCATGGTCCTGTTCGGCGAAGGCCGGCCCCCTTCGGCCGCGGTGGGTGCAACGCCGCACCGCGCCGAGCCTTCGATGCGCGCGAGTGCCGCAAGCACCCCGGCAGAATGGCTGGAACCGGCGGGGGTGATCTAGGGGGGAACAGCCGCCCTTGCGCCTGCCAGCTTTCGTCGACGGCCGTTCCCGGCAGGACAAGACATCGTTTTGCAGTGGCAGGATATGCCCTCCCGCAGCCGCTGCGCCCTGTCATGATCGGCGGAGAGGGCTGGAGACAAGGCGTGGGATGAGGGCCGAAAGGCGGCGGCACTTTCCCGTCCTTCTGAATCCTGCTCTTGCGCTTCCCCAGGGCAGAAAAGGCTGACTGGAGAGACCTTCGGACGCCTTCTTCCCTGCATCCTTCCCTCGGGGAAAGGTCATGGAGCGGCGCAAGGCTGGACAGGTGATTTTCCGCTCGCTCTGGATCATGCCCTTGCGGATCAGCGGTCAGGCATGGGATTTTTCGCCCGCGGCCTCTGGCTTGGTCCGCAGGGGCGCGGGGCGAACCTCGGGCTGATGGTCGCGGCCTTTCCCTTCGCATAGCCGCTGAATCGACCCGCATCCTTCAGATCGCAAAGGCTGCATTCGCGCCGCCTTTGCGCGCGGGTCCGGTGGATCGATCGCGGCAGACGGCCGGGCATTGCGAGAAAAGCCCCAGGCGATCAGACCCCCCGGTTCAGGCTGCCGGGCGGCACCCATCCTTCATCCGGACTTGAAGGCCGGCGGTCCTTTCCCGCGGCGACACGCCGCATGACTGCCGCCGATCCTTGCCGCTGTTCCGTCCGGTAATCTTGTGCCCGGCCCCGAGCCCTGGACCGGCGGCACTTTCCGGTTGCGGGGCGCCTCAGACTCCCGCCGGCTCTTGCCGGTGCGCTGCCGCGGACCGGCAAGGATGCCGCAGGCGGCAAGACATCGGCAGACAACACCACGGCCGTCGCCGGAACGACAGCCGGACGCCGGTGCCGCTCTCAGCTTCGCGCACCGAAAATGGCGTTGCCGACCCGGACATGGGTGGCGCCTTCGGCGATGGCCTGTTCGAAATCCGCGCTCATCCCCATCGACAGGCCGGGCAGGCCGTTGCGTTCGGTGATCTCGCGCAGCAGACGGAAATGGGGCGTGCTGTCCTGATCGTCCGGGGGGATGCACATGGTCCCCGCAAGTTCCAGCCCCAGCGCGCGGCAGTCGGCGACGAAGCGGTCGGCATCCTTGGGCAGGACGCCTGCCTTCTGCGGCTCGGCCCCCGTGTTGACCTGCACGAACAGTTCGGGCTGGCGGCCCAGTTCGTCCTTCAGCCGCGCCAGACGCTGCGCGAGCGAGGGGCGGTCGAGGCTGTGGATCGCGTCGAACAGCAGGGCGGCGGCGCGCGCCTTGTTGGATTGCAGCGGCCCGATCATGTGCAGCTTCACGTCGGGGAAATCGGCACGCCAGGCGGGCCATTTGCCCTGCGCCTCCTGCACGTAATTTTCGCCGAAGACGCGGTGACCCGCATCCAGCACTGCCTGAATCCGGGGGTGAGGCTGCAGCTTGCTGACGGCGATCAGGGTCACGCAGCCCGCAGGCCGGCCAGCAGAGGTTTCAGCCGCGCGGATGCGCGCAAGGATTTCGTCCAGTGCCATGCGCCCTGTCTGCCCCATCCGACGGCCCGCCGGAAGGGGCCGGATGTGAAAAGAGCGGGCGCAAGGCCCGCTCTTTCCGATGTCATTCCGATCCGCAGGGATCAGAAGCTGAACTTGACGCCCATGTCGGCGCGGGTCTCGTTCTCGGCGAACAGCTCGTTCTTGATGATCGCGCCGGCCAGGGTCACACCGGTGCCCAGTTCATAGGAAGCGCCGATGCCATAGGCGTCATAGCTTTCCTCGAAATCGCCAGCAGCGGCGGGAAGATCGATTTCGCGAGTCATCCACAGCGCCTGCAGACCGATGCCGTTGGACATCGCGTATTCGACGGAAACGCCGTACGACTTGTCATAGTTGCTGCCCAGCGGCAGGTCGAAGTCGCCGAAGTCCTCGTCATCGTTGTTCAGATCCGAGTCCGGGCCGCCGACATCGCGGTCGTCGTACATGGCGTAGAACGCCTTGATCTTGAACGCGTCGATGGCAGCGGTACCGCCCAGGACGATTTCGCTGGCGTCACCCCACTTCGCATAGCCCAGACCCACATTGTAGGCGCCGAATTCGTAAGCGGCGGCCAGCGAGTAGGCCATGTCCGACACATCCGCATCGTCGTCGGCGAAGTCATAGCAATCTTCGCTGCCGATGGTGGCGTCGCAGTTGCGGCGCGAACCGTCCGACAGCGAGGCGAACAGCTTGACGCCACTGATGGTGTATTCGTAGAGCGCGGTCGGGCCCTGCTCTTCGTTCTGGCCGTCGCCGGTCAGGTAATCGATTTCTTCCGGGTCGGCGGCGAATTCGCCGGCAGTATAGCCCAGTTCGGGCAGGTCGCCGATCGCGGCTTCGGAAGCCGAGACCACGTCACCCATCGACAGCTTGCCGAAGGAACCCGAGATGAAGACGTAACCATCGGTGCCGTGGGCAGCCGAGCGACCTTCCGGGTTGGCGCTGTAGTTTTCTTCGTCAACGCGGAACGCGCCGCCGAACGACAGGCCCGAGTCGGTTTCGCCGGTCAGGTTGAACTTGGCGCGGGCACGGCTGGAGAACTGTGCGCTGTCGCCGTCGTACACCAGACCCATGCGGCCGTCGCCAGTCACCGCAACTTCTGCCGAGGCACCGCCCGCCAGGGCGACCAGAGCGCTGGTGGCCAAAAGAAGCTTTTTCATGATCTTCCCTCTTGTCTCACTGTTGCCCCAATCCGGCACAGCGGGTTTGGGCATGGTCCGTGTGTCGCGCTTTCCATTTGTCTTTGCAACGAAAGCAGCCCGCCGCCCCAGCCAATCGCAACGCTGTGATGCACAACCGCCACACCCGCTTGCACCCCATGTCCCCGCCCCGGAACCGCAGGCCGCGCGAGGCGCTTGCCGGGTGGCGCCCGCCCGCGCTATGGCTGCCCCAGCGCCGGCCCGGCGCCCAACAGGGAAGCCTCGACATGACCCTTTGCCTTGCCCGCACCTGTGCCGTCCTGGCCGTGACCGCCGCGCTGGCCGCCTGTGGCGGGGGCCAGGGCGGGCCGTTCGGCCTGGGTCCGTCCGAACACGACAGGCAGCCCGCCAACGAACGGCGCGAATCGACCGTCTGGGATCTGTTCTCGAATAGCGGCGATCCGAACCAGTCCGTCGCGGTGAACCGTTACCTGTGGAACGCCAGTCTGGAAGTCCTGAACTTCCTGCCGATCCAGTCGATCGACCCCTTCACCGGCGTGATCGTGACCGGATACGGCACACCGCCGGGCGGCGGCCGCGCCTATCGCGCCACGGTCAAGGTGTCCGATCCGGCGCTGGACGCGCGCAGCCTCAAGCTGTCCCTGCAGGGCGCGGGCGGCACCGCGGTCGCGCCCGATACCGTGCGCGCGGTCGAGGATGCGATCCT
>CALLYR010000087.1 GCA_937859005.1 uncultured Paracoccus sp.
CAGCAGCACGGCCGCTGCAACGGCAGCGCCCAGCCCGGTCCGGGGGGCGGGCGCGGTCATTTCGCCACCAGCAGCGATCCGGTCACGCTGCCCTGCTCCATCTCGGCCCGGCCGATGCGGCAGAAGCTTTCCGGGTCGCCCTTGCGGGCGCCGTTGCGTGTCAGGTAATCCTCGGCCACGGCATAGATGCGGGCGCGGTCGGGCTTGCTGTCCAGGAAGGCCTCGACCTGATCCTTGCTGTAGCCCTTGTCGAGGGCATAGCGTTCCAGCGCCCGGGCCTGCCGGAAGGCATAGATGATCCGCGCGTCCAGCGTCGGGCATTCGCGGCGGATGCGGTCGGCGATGCGCGCGGCGATCAGGCGGTCGTTGATGTATTTTTCCTGCGCCAGCGGCGGCAGGCTCGGCGCGGCAGAGGCAACGCCGGGCAGGACGGCGATCAGGGCGGCGGCGATCAGGCGTTTCATGGCGGTCTCCTTGCAGATGCCCGCAGCATAGCGGCCGGGCCGTGCAGATGCCCTGCACGCCGCCGTCATTGCGCCGTGATCGCCCCGATGCGTCATTCCGCAGCCATCGCCCCCATGCGGCCGGTGCGCTTGGCCTTGATGCGGTCCTCGATCTCTTCGCGGAAATGCCGGATCAGGCCCTGGATCGGCCAAGCCGCGGCATCGCCCAAGGCGCAGATCGTATGGCCTTCGACCTGCTTGGACACGTCCAGCAGCATGTCGATTTCCTCGACCTCGGCTTCGCCGCGCACGAGGCGGTCCATCACCCGCATCATCCAGCCGGTGCCCTCGCGGCAGGGCGTGCACTGTCCGCAGCTTTCGTGCTTGAAGAAGGCCGAGAGCCGCCAGATCGCCTTCACCACATCGACCGACTGATCCATCACGATCATGCAGGCGGTTCCGAAGGACGATTTCAACTCGCGCATCCCGTCGAAGTCCATGATCGCATCCTCGCACTGGGACGCGGGGATGATGGGGCAGCTTGCGCCGCCGGGGATGATCGCCTTGAGGTTCTTCCAGCCGCCGCGGATGCCGCCGCCGTGCTTCTCGATCAACTCGCGCATCGGGATCGACATCGCTTCTTCGACGACGCAGGGGGTGTTGACGTGGCCGGTCAGGCCGAACAGCTTGACGCCCGCGTTGTTCGGACGGCCGAAGCTGGCGAACCAGGTCGCGCCCCGGCGCAGGATCGTGGGCACGACGGCGATGGATTCGACGTTGTTCACCGTGGTCGGGCAGCCGTAAAGCCCCGCGCCCGCCGGGAACGGCGGCTTCATCCGGGGCATGCCCTTCTTGCCTTCCAGGCTTTCCAGCAGCGCCGTTTCCTCGCCGCAGATATAGGCGCCGGCGCCATGATTCAGGAAAAGGTCGAAGTCCCAGCCCGACCCCGCCGCGTTGCGGCCCAGCAGCCCCGCGTCATAACATTCGTCGATCGCGGACTGCAGCGCCTCGCGCTCGCGGATGAACTCGCCGCGGATATAGATATAGGCGGTATGCGCCCCCATCGCGAAGCCGGCGATCAGCGCCCCCTCGATCAGCGTATGCGGATCGTGGCGCATGATCTCGCGGTCCTTGCAGGTCGCGGGTTCGGATTCATCGCCGTTGATGACCAGATAGGACGGGCGGCCGTCGCTTTCCTTGGGCATGAAGGACCATTTCATGCCAGTGGGGAAGCCCGCGCCACCGCGCCCGCGCAGGCCGGATTTCTTCATCTCGTCGATGATCGCATCGCGGCCGCGGGCGATGATGCCCGCAGTGCCGTCCCAATGGCCGCGCGCGCGGGCGCCGCGCAGGCTGCGGTCGCCCATGCCGTAAAGGTTGGTGAAGATCCGGTCCTGATCGCTCAGCATTGCGTCGTCATCCTATCGTTCGCGCGGGTCGGCGGCACGGCGCCGCCAGATCCGCCAGGTCACCAGCAGCGACCAGACCAGCGCCCCGATCGCCGCCAGATCGGCGAGAAAGGCATATTCCGAGGGCCAGCCGAAACGCCGTCCGGCCCAGTTCGCAGCCAGCCACAACAACATCGTCACGGCGATCACCGTGCCGACCAGACGCATCTGGCCGCTGTCGTCGGGACGGCGCATGGCCGTCATCCCTTTGTCCCCGCGGGGCCCGCATCGCCCGTTTCCACCATGCGGGCGCGTTCCGACTGGCGCGGCCCCGGTTCCGCGCTGGGGACAGCCTCGCCCGGCATGTCGTGACGTTCGGATTCGGACGGCGTATACATCACTGCCCGCGTATCCGCGATGGGCGTATCATTGGCGGCCGGAGCCTCGGTGGACAGGATATCGGGCGCCTGGTGCGAGGATGGCCTCTTTCCGCCTTCGGCCGTATCCGCCCCGCCCGCAGCCTGCGTTTCGTCTGCCGAGGTGAATGTGACGGCCTGCGCCGCATTCGCCGTTGCGCCTTCGGGTGCTCCCAGGCGGATCGCATCGGAACCGGACGACTGCGCCGGACGCGGCGGCCGGGCCAGGCTGCCGCCGCTGGCCGCGAAGGCCGCGGCGCCGACCGGACCGCCCGAAACCGCATCCATCACCAGACCGCGCGCCGGCGCCTCGCCTGCGGCGGAAGCGGCGCTCCAGCCGTCGAAGGTCATCGCGTCATCTTCGACGGCGGCGTCACAGAACAGCCAGGCCAGCGTCGGGCCCAGCAGCACCGCCGTCAGAATCCCCAGGAACAGCCCCGAGAATGCCCCCAGCGGCCCTGCCCCGGCCGTCAGCGCCCAGACGACAAGCCCCATGATGCCTGCCGCAATCCAGCAGTTCCTTCTGCACTCGCTCATCCGACCAGGCTCCTGCATCCGTGCCGCAAAGGGCGTCTATTTCGTATCCCGCGCATCGGCGGGGGCGTGGGGCCGCCCGCCGGTTCGGTCCTGGAGGGCGGTCGCCCGGCCGAGGTCCCGGCCGCCTGCTGGACCGTGACGCCGGTGGCGTCGGGTCTGCGGCCCATGCCGGGCGCGGGCTCGTCCGGTCCCGGCCCGCCGGTGCCTTCCTTGGTCTGATCGGCCTGCTCGGGGCGGCGCACCCAGGGCGTCAGGATCGGGACCTCGGTCCCGTCGATGCGCTTGACCGTGTCGCGCAGCCGGACCGCGCGCGCGACCGAGGCGTTGTATTCCTCGCCGCCCTTCAACCCTGCCAGCGCGACCGGCCCGCCCAGCGGTTCGGACGAAAAGCGCCCGTTCTGCGGCCCCGGCACCGGCAGTTGCCCCGCAGCCAGCGCATCAATCAGAGCGGCCAGCTTTTCAGCGGTCAGGTCCTCATAAAAATCCTTGCCGATCTGGGCCATGGGCGCATTGGAACAGGCGCCGAGGCACTCGACCTCTTCCCAGCTGAAATTGCCGTCGGCGGACAGCGTGTGCGGGGTAGGCGCAATCTTTTCGCGGCAGACGGCGATCAGTTGCTCGGCCCCGCAGATCATGCAGGTGGTGGTGCCGCAGATCTGGATATTCGCAATCCGCCCCACCGGGTGAAGCTGGAACATGAAATAGAAGGTGGCGACCTCGAGCGCGCGGATATAGGCCATGCCCAGCATGTCGGCCACATATTCGATGGCCGGCCGCGGCAGCCAGCCTTCCTGTTCCTGCGCCCGCCACAGCAGCGGGATCACCGCCGACTGCTGCCGGCCTTCCGGGTATTTCGTCATCTGAGCCCGCGCCCATTCGAGATTCGCGGATGTGAACTCGAAGGACTCGGGCTGGACGGGGGACAGGCGGCGCAGCATTTACGCGTCAACTCCATGAAAGCCGGCGCCCGCGGAGCGGGCCGCGGGCTCGAACGGCGGAAGGGCGTGGGGGATCACCGGTCCACCTCGCCGAACACGATGTCCATCGTGCCGATGATGGCCGACACATCGGCCAGCATGTGGCCTTTCGCGATCCAGTCCATCGATTGCATGTGCAGGAAACCCGGCGCGCGCAGCTTGGCGCGATAGGGCTTGTTGGTGCCGTCGCTGACCAGATAGACACCGAACTCGCCCTTGGGCGCCTCGACCGCGGCATAGATCTCGCCCGCCGGAACCTTGAAGCCCTCGGTGTAAAGCTTGAAGTGGTGGATCAGGCTTTCCATGTCGCGCTTCATGTCGATCCGGCGCGGGGGTGTCAGCTTGCCGCGTGCCAGCACGTTGCCGGCAGGTTCGGCCTTCAGCCTGGCGATGGCCTGCCGGACGATCCGGGTAGACTGGATCATCTCCTCCATCCGGCACAGATAACGATCATAGCAGTCGCCGTTGGTGCCCACCGGAACCTCGAACTCGAACTCGTCATAGCATTCGTAAGGCTGGCTGCGCCGCAGGTCCCAGGCCAGGCCCGAGCCGCGCACCATCAGCCCCGAATAGCCCCAGTCGAGGATGTCCTGCTCCCTGACCACGCCGATATCGACGTTGCGCTGCTTGAAGATGCGGTTTTCCGTCAGCAGCACATGAAGGTCGTCGATCACGCGCGGGAACTGCACCGCCCAGGCGTCGATGTCGTCCAGCAGTTGCGGCGGCAGATCCTGATGAACCCCGCCCGGCCGGAAATAGGCGGCATGAAGCCGTGCCCCCGAGGCGCGTTCATAGAAGTCCATCAGCTTCTCGCGCTCTTCGAACCCCCACAGCGGCGGGGTCAGCGCGCCCACGTCCATCGCCTGCGTCGTGACGTTCAGCAGATGGTTCAGGATGCGGCCGATTTCGGAATACAGCACGCGGATCAGGCTGGCGCGGCGCGGAATCTCGACCCCCGTCAGCCGTTCGATCACCAGGCACCAGGCATGTTCCTGGTTCATCGGCGCAACATAATCCAGTCGGTCCAGATAGGGCAGGTTCTGCAGATAGGTGCGCGATTCCATCAGCTTTTCGGTGCCGCGGTGCAGCAAGCCGATATGCGGGTCGGCGCGTTCGACGATCTCGCCGTCCAGTTCCAGCACCATACGCAGCACGCCATGCGCGGCCGGGTGCTGGGGGCCGAAGTTGATGTTGAAGTTGCGGATGCGCTGTTCGCCGATCAGCACGTCCTGCATGCCATCGTCGTACAGATTGTTGCGGATGTCGCCGTCCATCGGCCCTACCTCTTTCCTGCGACCCGTGCGGCCTTGTCGGCCAGCCGGTCCGCGAATTTCGCACGGTCGATCACGGCCCGGCGGTGCCGGCCCTGCCCGATCACCTCGACGCCGTCATGGGCCCGGACATTGAACCAGACAAAGCGCCCGTCCACGGATTCGACCTGCGCATCGACGGTGACGGTCTGGCCCGGCAGCGTCGGCGCGGAATGGTCCACATCGACATGGATGCCGACCGAATCCTCGCCGTCCTCGTAATAGGGGCGCAGCATTTCAACGCAGGCCCATTCCATCAGCCCGACCATCTGCGCCGTGGCAAGGACCGCAGGCATGTCGGGAAAGGCGCCTGCGCCCTCGTTCGCCTCGGCGAACAGGGCCGGGACCAGATGGGTCGGGCCCACGGTCATGGCATGGCTCGCCGCCGCGCCCGGAATCAGACCGGGCTTCATTTCTTGCCGTCCGCCGTGACGCCAAGGGTCGCGGGCGCCTTCTCGTCGCCGGGCAGGACATATTTCGCGCCCTCCCAGGGGGACAGGAAATCGAACTGGCGGTATTCCTGCACCAGATTGACCGGCTCATAGACCACGCGCTTTTCGCCGTCGTCCCAGCGCACCTCGACATAGCCCGTCGTCGGAAAGTCCTTGCGCAGCGGATAACCCTGGAAACCGTAATCGGTCAGGATGCGCCGCAGATCCGGATGCCCCGAGAACATGATCCCGAACATGTCGAACACCTCGCGTTCGAACCAGTTCGCGCTGGGGATGATGCCGGTCAGCGAAGGGACCAGCTCGTCCTCGCGCACCGCAGCCTTCAGCCGGATGCGCTGGTTGGTGTACATCGACAGGAAATGCCACACCATGTCGAACCGCGCCGGACGTTCCGGGTGATCGATTGCGGTGATGTCGATCAGCATGTTGAACCGGCAGGTCGGCTCGTCGCGCAGGAACTCGACCAGCGGCACGATCGAGCCGGCATGGATGGTCAGGTTCAGGTCGCCATAAGCGACCTCCGATGACAGCACGTCGTTTTCACGGCGCAGGGCGATCATTTCGCCCAGTTCGGCCAGGGCCTGGGGATCGGGATAGATGGCCATGGATCACCTCACCAGCGTGCCGGTGCGGCGGATGCGCCGCTGAAGCTGCAGGATGCCATACAGCAGCGCCTCGGCCGTGGGCGGGCAGCCGGGAACATAGATGTCCACGGGCACGATCCGGTCGCAGCCGCGCACGACGGAATAGCTGTAGTGGTAATAGCCCCCGCCATTGGCGCAGGAGCCCATGCTGATGACGTAACGCGGTTCGGGCATCTGGTCATAGACCTTGCGCAGCGCCGGCGCCATCTTGTTGGTCAACGTGCCCGCGACGATCATCAGGTCCGACTGGCGCGGCGAGGCCCGCGGCGCCGTACCGAACCGTTCGAGGTCATAGCGCGGCATCGAGGCCTGCATCATCTCGACCGCGCAGCAGGCCAGGCCAAAGGTCATCCAGTGCAGCGAGCCGTTGCGCGCCCAGTTGATGATGTCCTCGGTCGTGGTCAGCAGGAAGCCCTTGTCCTGCAGTTCCGCGTTCAGCTGGATGGTCGCCAGATCGCGGTCCGCGCCCGCGGTGTTCGGGCCGGTCTGGATCTTGTCGGGAAAGATCAGCCCCGACTGCACACCGGTCGGATGACCGCCGTGATGGGCCGGCCCCGGCCCGCCCACGCGCTTGTCTTCGTCGATCAGGCCCATTCCAGCGCCCCTTTCCGCCATTCATAGGCAAAGCCCACGGTCAGCACCCCCAGGAAGACGATCATCGCCCAGAAGGCGACGTCGGACAGGCTGTGGAAACTGACGGCCCAGGGGAACAGGAACGCCACCTCCAGGTCGAAGATGATGAACAGGATCGACACCAGATAGAATCGCACGTCGAATTTCATCCGGGCGTCGTCGAAGGCGTTGAATCCGCATTCATAGGCGCTGACCTTTTCCGGGTCCGGGTTGCGCACCGCGATCACGGCCGCCGCCAGGATCAGCACCAGGGCAAGGGCCGAGGCCATGCCCAGAAAGACCAGAATCGGCAGATATTCGGACAGAAGATAGTCCACGAAGCAGACTCCCTGACGTCGCAGCGGTCACGCCGCCGCGAGTGGCTTGGCTGGTTCCCCGTTTAGACCCGCCCCCGGTCGCGGTCAACCTGAGGCCGCGGTGCGGAAAGTCGCGGCCGCGGACAGAAGCGCGGCGTCAGGGCGCGGTATAGCCCCCATCGACCAGATGATAGGACCCGGTGATGAAGCTCGCACGATCCGACAACAGGAACAAGGTCAGCGCGGCGACCTCCTCGGGGCGGCCCATGCGGCCCAGCGCGTGTTTCGATTCCAGGAAATCCCTGGTATCCTGGTCCATGTGGCTGAGCAGCGGGGTCTCGATGAAGCCCGGCCCCACCGCATTGACGCGGATTCCGTCGGCGGCATGTTCCAGCGCGGCGGTCCTGGTCAGCCCCACGACGCCGTGCTTGGCCGCGACATAGGCAGAGGCCGTGGCATAGCCCACGCTGCCCAGAATCGAGGCCATGTTGACGATCGAGCCGCCCTGCCCCGTCGCCCGCATGGCCCCGATCTGCGCGCTCAGGCCATGGAAGACGCCGTTCAGATTGATGTCGATGACCTGTTTCCAGCCGTCCAGCGGATAATCCCCGGTCTTTTCCGCAGGCCCGCCGATTCCGGCATTGTTGACCGCCATCCGCAGCACGCCGGGCAGTTTCCCCGCCGCCTCGACCAGCGCCGCGGCGTTTTCGGGGTCGGCGACATCCCCCGCCACCGCGGCCGCCTTGCCGCCCGCATCCGTGATCGCCGCGGCGACACGCTCGGCGGCGCCGGATTTCAGATCGCCCACGACGACTGCGGCACCCGAACGGCCCAGTTCCAGCGCCACCGCCTCGCCGATGCCGGACCCCGCGCCGGTCACGATGGCCACCCGGCCGGAAAAATCGAAACTCAGGTCAGAATCGGTCATGCTCGCTCTCCCATTGGCTGCCTGTCAGGCAAACCCCTGTGACGGGTTATGGGTCCCCGGTGCGGCATCATGTCAGTCCAGCATCCGCAGGAAACCGGCGATCAGCGCCAGGACCTCGCCCTCGGATTCGCGGTGCGGGAAGTGGCCGCACCCCGGCAGGATGGCGACCTGCCCGTCCGCCCCCGCGATGGCGCGGGCGTGATCGGAGGTGCCATACTGATCCTCGGCCCCGTGGATCGCCAGCACCGGGCAGGCGGCCGCCGCCCGTGCGGGGCCAAGGCTGAAGCCCGCGCAATCGGGCGAAGTCCAGGTTTCGGTCCAGCTGTCCAGCACCCACGCCGCCTTGTCGCCGTGATGGCGCGCAAGGCGTTCCATCTGACCCGGTCCGGCAAAGCCTGCCTTGGCCTCAAGGATGCCCTCGCGGATGCGATCGTCGTTGCGGGCCTGCGCGGCGATGGTCACGACGGCCATGCAATCGCCGGGCCATGCGGCCGCGGCCTCGATCGCCATGCCGCCGCCGACGCTGTGACCCATGGCGACAAAGCGCGCGATCCCCAGCGCGTCGCGGATCGCGGCAAAGCCCCCGCACGCCTCGGAGCTGACGAAATCGGGGGCAAGCAGGCCCGGATGCGGGTCGGAGCGGCCGAAGCCCAGCCGGTCATAGGCAATGACATCGCGTCCCGTCGCCTGCGCAAGCCGCCCCGGCAGATCGCGCCACAGCGAGATGCTGCCCAGCGAATCGTGAAACAGAACCACCGGCGCGCGACCGGAACCGCCCGCCCACCGCCGCGCGCCCAGCCGGCCCGCGGGCGTGTCGATCATCTCCATGCGCGCGCCCCTTCCGTCCTGCCGCGCCACGGGACGCGGTTGGCGGACTTTCGGCCACAGGGCGGCAAAAGGCCAGCCGCCCGCGTCAGGCCGATGCGACCCTGCGACGGGCGCGCGGCTTGGGCAGGGCGACGGCTGCGGCAGCCTCGCGCCCCTTCAGCAAGGGCGCCAGATAGCGGCCCGTGTGGCTTTCCGGGTTGGCCGCCACCTGTTCGGGCGTGCCTTCGGCCACGATCCGCCCGCCCGCGTCGCCGCCTTCGGGACCGATGTCGATGATCCAGTCGGCGGTCTTGATGACATCCAGATTGTGTTCGATCACCACGACCGTATTGCCCTGATCGACCAGACTTTGCAGCACCTCCAGCAGCTTGCGCGTGTCCTCGAAATGCAGCCCCGTCGTGGGCTCGTCCAGGATATACAGCGTCTTGCCGGTGGACGCGCGCGACAGCTCCTTGGCCAGCTTGACCCGCTGCGCCTCGCCGCCCGAAAGCGTCGTCGCCTGCTGGCCGACCTTGACGTAGCCCAGCCCCACCTGCACCAGCGCGTCCATCTTGGTGCGGATCGAGGGCACGGCCTTGAAGAAGGCCTGCGCGTCCTCGATGGTCATGTCCAGCACATCGGCGATGGACTTGCCCTTGAACTCGACCTCCAGCGTCTCGCGGTTATAGCGTTTGCCCTTGCAGGTCTCGCAGGTGACGTAGACGTCGGGCAGGAAGTGCATCTCGA
>CALLYR010000088.1 GCA_937859005.1 uncultured Paracoccus sp.
CGGCGCGATCGGCCGCCGCGCTGGGACTGCGCCCCGGTCTGGGCTGTTTCGCCACGGTCAAGAGCGTGGCGCTGGAAGGCTGAAGCGGCCGGCCGCACCAGGCTCTTTTGCCCGGCCTCAGCCCTGCAGCGGCAGGCCGGTGCTGCCCAGGGGGCGCGGCCGACCCGAGGTGATCGCGCATCCGTGTTCACATGTTGAACACTGATTCGGGAACCGTGCCGGCTTTGTTCCGTTGGTCACTGCGGCTGTTTGTCGCGGCCACGATCATGCACAGTCCCAAAGCCCTGCACTATACAGGCGAACCGTGCGGCTGAGAGTCGCGCGAAAGGAGAATGCCATGCCTGCTACGAAGATGTTTTCCGCCCGCCTTGCCGCCTCGGCTGCCCGCGAACGCCACCCTGAACTTGCCGCGCGGCTGGAAAGACCCAATCCTTACATGTGCCCGTCGCTTTTCTTCGAGAACATGTTCAGCCTGGGCTGGGATTACCGGGCCGAGGTCGATCTGGAGGCGGGACATGGCGTCGTCCATCTGGTGCACAACTGGAAATTCGGCATGCCGGTCCATCAGGACGCGGCGCTGAACGCGGGCGAACCCATGCCCGTCGCCAATTTCCCTGCCGAACTGCGTCACAAGGTCGAACGCGAACTGGACCGGGAAAGCGCAAGCATGATCGCTGCCGAATGACCTGCCCGGTCATTGTCGCCGCAGGGCCGCATTTTCGGCCGGGATGCGGATGACCAGCAGAAGGGCCGCATTCAGCAGGCTGAAGGCGAGCGCGACCCCGGACAGGCCCAGGACCATGGACGCCGTGAAGATTTCCAGCACCACCACCGCATAATTCGGATGGCGCAGCAGCCGGAATGGGCCACGCCGGACCAAGGGCTTGTCCAGCACGATGATCCGCGTGGTCCAACGTTCGCCTAGGGTGGCCAGCACCCAGATCCGCGCCAGTTGCAACAGGGCAAACAGCGCCAGCCAGCCAGCCTGCACCGGCCGGTTCCAGCCAAGTATCGCGATGGCCGCCAGCCAGCCCCCGTGCAGCGCCACGATCAGCGGATAATGCGCCCCCCCATGTTCGACCGCCCCGCGCGCCAGCAACCGGCGGGTGTTGCGCCGGGCCAGCATCAGTTCGCCCAGGCGCTGCACCACCAGAAAGCCGATGAAGGCAGGCGCGCCCCAGCCCATCACGCCGCCCGCAGCGGCAGCATCGACAGGGTGAACCCCGGTCCCAGCGCCAGCAGCATCAGATCGCCGCGCACCCCCGCCTCCAGCACCCTTTCAAGCACGAACAGGACTGTGGGCGCGGACATGTTTCCGGCATCGTTCAGGACCGCTCGTTCCGCATCCAGCGCACCGGGGGACAGGTCCAGCGCGTCCTCGATCGCCTCGATCACCTTGGCGCCGCCGGGGTGGCAGACATGGCGGTCGATCGGCCCGCTTGCCAGCGCGGCGGCGGTCCGGTCCACGGCGGCGCGCAACTCGGCTCTGGCGAAGTCGGGGATGGACCGGTCGAAGACCACGCCCAGGCCGGTTTCCTCGACCTTCCAGCCCATGATCGACAGGGTCTGCGGCCACATATGCTGCGCGCCCTGGCCCAAGGTCGGCCCGCGGTCGTCCCGACCGCCCGCGCGCAGCACCGCGGCCGCCGCCCCGTCGCCGAACAGCGCGGTCGCGATGATGTCGGCCTTTTGCAGCCGGTCCATGCGGAACAGCAGCGTGCAGGTCTCCACCGCGACCATCAGGACGACAGCACCCGGCCGGGCCGCGGCCAGATCGTGCGCCAGCGCCAGCCCCGACACGCCCCCCGCGCAGCCCAGCCCAAAGACGGGCACCCGCATCACGTCGGGGCGGAACCCCATCTGCAAGGCCGTCCGCGCCTCGAGCGTAGGAGTTGCGATCCCCGTCGAAGAGACGGTGACGATCACGTCAACATCTGCAGCCGCCAGTCCGGCGCGGTCCAGCGCCCGCCCTGCCGCTGCGCGGAACAGATCGCTCGCGCCCGCCACATAGGCCTCGGTCCGGTCCACCCAGCCGCGAGGCGCCGGGAACCAGTCCATCGGTACCACCGAATGGCGCTTTTCGATGCCTGCGTTGTCAAAGGCGGGCAGCAGCCGGTCGAACTGGGGGAACCGCGGGGCAAGAATGGCGCGTGCGCGGTCCACCACCTCGGCTTGGGTCAGCACATGCGGCGGCAGGGCCGTCGCAAGTCCCAGGAGATGGACCGTATTGGACTGTCTGGCGGAAGGTGGCGCCGCATGTGCAGGCATGGCACTCCTCGGATTCCGGCGGAGGTCAGGACAATGGACCCGACGGAATCATGGCCGACTATGACCTGCCGCGGCCCCGGGTCAAGGCCCCGCGTGCCGGGTCAAGCCTGTCCGATCAAGCTCGTCAGGATATGCGGCGGCATTCCGGCCGAAGGGCGGATACAGGAAACCACCGCCTGTATCCCGTGGTCGCTTTTGCGCCGGGGCGGCTTCAGCGCAAACGTTCGATCCAGATGCCGTAAAGCGCCGCCGCCGCGACCAGCGACAGGAAGACGTTGACCGCGATCAGCAACCATCCGGGCAGTCTGGCGATGTCGGGCGCGTGCGGCTTGACCTTGAATATCTGTCTCCAGACACCGGCGGCGAAGCAGAAGATCGCGAACAGCATCAGGACCGAAGCCTGGCCCATGATCATCCATTCCGGCACCAGTCCTTCCAGCAGCTTGCGCGCACCGATGCCTCCGGCCAGTCCCACCATCCCGGTACGCACCCAAGCGGCATAGGTGCGTTCGGCGGCAAGAATGGTCCGGTCGCCGGCCAGCTCGGTGCGCCGCTCGGCGCTGTCGCGGGTCACGACCGCCGCATGGGCCGTCGTCTTCGCCGCCTTGGCCGAGGTCTGCGCCGCAACCGAGGTCTGCGCGGCGGCCCTTGTCGTCCGTTGCGCGGCGACCTGTGCGCTTTCGGCGGCGGTCGCGGCGTTTTCCGCAACCGTCTGCGTCTGTTCCGCGGTTTCCTTGACCGCCGCAGCGGCGCTTTCCACCTTGCGCTCGTCCATCGCCTGTCTCCTTCGTGCTTGTGGAACGCAGCGGGCGCTGGTCAGGTTCAGATAGAAGCGGAGGGGCCGGGAGACAGGACCCGTATCGCCCGCGCCGGGGATGTCGCATCCGCGCGCGACTGCCTGAGGCGGTCCGTCGCGCCGGGTTCCGGGCAGTTCCGCGGCGCCGGACAGGCGCCGCACGGCGGGCCGATGCACTATCCCGCGCAGGCAAGGGAACGGCTTGTGCCCGCGCCCGGCCTGTTCCAGCATCCGGCTCGGCTGGCAGAGGACACCGGCGGCAGGGAATCCGGATCGGAAAGGACATCCATGAAGTTCCATGTCTTCAATGACCTCGCACTGCAGATGACCTTGGGGTGCAAATATCTGCGGATCGCGGCCACCCCGGCGGGCGACGCAGGGGGGCCTGCGCGATGATCGGCCCGGCGACGCGGCCCGCGCGATCGGCAGGGTCGGCAGCTCGTCAACGTATCCA
>CALLYR010000089.1 GCA_937859005.1 uncultured Paracoccus sp.
GACCTGCGCGATGCACGACGCGCCGCGCGGCGGGCGGCTGGTCCAGATCGGGCGCGCGCAGGGCCATGCGCAGCATCACGGGCAAGGGCGTCAGCGTGTAATCGGCGGCGCGCTGGATGAATTCCAGCATCCCCGCGCCCAATGGGGCCGCGTCGATCAGCCGCGCCACAGGGCGCAGCCGGGCCGCGTCGAAATTGCCCTCCCCCCTGCCCCAGACGACGCCGATCACCCGGCGCGGACCCAGCGGCACCACGACCGGCTGTCCCAGCATCACGCCCCCGTCCGGCGCAAGGTAATCGAGCAAGCCGACCGGCTCGGCCGTCAGCACGCCGATGCGCGCACCGGGGGGGAAATGGGTGGTCATGGCGCAGGACTTGGGCGCTGGACGGTCAAGGGTCAACGGGGCAGGCCCCCGGCAGGTCAGCCGAGGCCGGACAGGAACAGCCGCTGAAAGACCCAGGCGCAGGCGGCGACCCCGATCACGGCCAGCGCCATCCGGCCATTGGAAAACGCCCAGATCGTCGGCGCAAAGACGACAGCGGCCAGCAGGATGCGCAGGGCAAGAGGCCAGGTGTTCATGGTTCGACCGGAACCATGGTGCCCATCAGCGCGGCCACATGTTTCCGCCCCGTGCCGCTTTCGGCCCAGACATCGGCCGCCACCGCGACGATGCGGCGGCCCGGACGGATCACCCGCCCTTCGGCCACCAGCCGCTCGCCCACGGCGGGGGCCAGCAGGTTGATCTTCATCTCGACGGTGACGACCTCGAAGCCCTCGTCCATGACGGACAGCGCCGAATAACCCGCCGCGCTGTCGCCAATGGAAAAGGCCAGCCCCGCATGGGCCGCGCCCTGCTGCTGCAACACATGGTCCGCGATCGGGGCGGCAATGACGACGCGGCCCTTTTCCGCCGCGACCATCTCGGCCCCCAGGGTCTGCATCATGCTTTGCCGCGCGAAGCTGTCGCGCAGCCGCCGTCCCACGTCATCCATCGAACAATCCCGCCTGTGCCTGCCGGGGCTGGTCCAGCCCCAGATGCCGCCAGCCCAGTTGCCCCAGCATCCGGCCCCGAGGTGTGCGCTGGATCAGCCCCTGCTGCAACAGGTAAGGCTCGATCACCTCCTCGATGGCATCGCGGCTTTCCGACAGGGCGGCGGACAGGGTTTCCACCCCCACCGGCCCGCCGCCGTAATGTTCGGCCATCAGCGTCAGATACCGGCGGTCGGCCGAATCCAGCCCCAGGTCGTCCACCCCCAGCCGGGTCAGCGCGCGATCCGCGATCTCGCGCGTCAGCCGCCCGTCTCCTTCGACCAGCGCGAAATCGACCACCCGGCGCAGCAGCCGCCCGGCGATGCGGGGGGTGCCGCGGGCGCGCCGCGCGATCTCGTGCGTGCCCTCGGCCTCGGCCCTGATCCCCATCAGCCGCGCGCCGCGGGTGACGATCTGTTCCAGTTCGCCCACGGTATAGAATTCCAGCCGCGTGGGGATGCCGAAGCGGTCGCGCAGCGGCGTCGTCAGCAACCCCAGTCGGGTCGTGGCGCCCACCAGCGTAAAGGGCTGCAGTTCGATCCTGACCGTGCGCGCGGCGGGACCCTCACCGATCACCAGATCCAGTTCGAAATCCTCCATCGCGGGGTAAAGGATTTCCTCGACCGCAGGGTTCATGCGGTGGATCTCGTCGATGAACAGAACGTCGCGGGATTCGAGATTGGTCAGGATCGCGGCCAGATCGCCCGCGCGCGCCAGCACCGGCCCCGAGGTCATCTTGAAGTTCACGCCCAGTTCGCGCGCCATGATCTGCGCCAGCGTGGTCTTGCCCAGGCCGGGGGGGCCATGGAACAGCGTGTGGTCCATCGCCTGCCCGCGCATCCGGGCGCTTTCGATGAAGACCCGCAGGTTCGCGCGCGCGTCGGCCTGGCCGATGAATTCCTCCAGCCGCTGCGGGCGCAGGGCGCGGTCCTCGGCGTCGCCCTCGGCGGGTTCGGGGCGCACGAGCGGATCGGGGGCGGTCATCCGGGTGGTCCTTATCTGCGCCGGACCGGCGGCACGCCGCTGGCGCCGACGGAGGGGTCTGACGCCATCGCGGCCAGACGGTCGATGCGGTCCTGGGTATCGGGATGTGTGGCGAACAACTGGTCCATGCGCATTCCCGACAGCGGATTGATGATGAACAGCGCGGCCGAGGCCGGGTTGCGTTCGGCGGGCACATTGACCACCCGTCCCGCCGCATTCGCGATCTTGGCCAGGGCGCCGGCCAGCGCCAGGGGCTGGCCGCTGATCTCGGCGCCCGCGCGGTCGGCCTCGTATTCCCGCGTGCGGGAAATCGCCATCTGCACCAGACCGGCGGCCAGGGGGGCCAGCAGCATGGCCAGGATGCCGCCCAGCGCGCCGCCCCGGTCGCGGTTGGCCCCCGTGAACAGGAACATGTTGCCCATCATCGCGATCGCCCCGGCCAATGTGGCGGTCACGGTCATCGTCAGCGTGTCGCGGTTGCGGATATGCGCCAGTTCATGCGCGATGACGCCGGCCAGCTCGTCGCGGTTCAGGATGCGCAGCAGGCCCTGCGTGACGGCCACCGCCGAATGCTGCGGATCGCGGCCGGTGGCGAAGGCGTTGGGCTGGTCGGTCTGCAACAGATAGACGGCAGGCATCGGCAGCCCCGCGTTCCGCGCCAGTTGCCGGACCAGGGCGACCAGTTCGGGCGCCTCGGCCTCGGTCACGGGCATCGCGCCATGCTGGCGCAGCACGGCCTTGTCGCTGTTCCACCAGGCCCACAGGTTGCCCGCGCCTGCAAAGACCAGCGCGAAGACCATGCCCCCCCGACCGCCCAGCAGCCAGCCCAAGGCCATCAGCAGCGCCGTCATCGCGGCCATCAGGATGAATGTGCGGATATTTCCGGGCATCACGGCGCCTCTCCATTATCCCTTGGGCGCCAACGACTTCAGCGCCGCCCGGATCAACGCGGGCGTGGGCGCGGCGGGTTCCCGGGCCGCCGCCTCGGCCAC
>CALLYR010000090.1 GCA_937859005.1 uncultured Paracoccus sp.
GTCGGGCCAGCAGCGCCGCGCGCCCCGCTGGGTGCGGCGGGCGCGGATGGAATGGCTGTGGCGCGCGGCCGGAAACCCGCGCCGGCTGGCGCTGCGATATGCCCGCGGCTTCACCATCCTGCCCGGCCACGCCTGGCGCGCCCTGCGCCTGCGCCGCGAAACAGAGCCGCCCCGCTGAAAGCGAAACGCCCCGGATGTGCCGGCCGGCGGCGGGAAAACAGGGGCGGGAAAGCGGACAGGGCTTGCGATCTGCGCATGAGCGTTCCGGTGCGGTCCCGCATCCCTTCGCCGCGACTGATGGCAGCGCGGAAAGACAGGTGTCGAGAAAGCGGGCCTCTGCGCGTCTCCAGGCTTCGATGTTCCGTCGCCTGTTGCCGCAAGGGAAAAAAATCAGCTTGATCTTGCATGCACCTCTTTGTCCTATGCTGCGGCACGGACTCTGCGGGACGCAAAAGCCGGGCGGGGGCGCAGCAGACTCCCCGCCGCTTTCCGGCCGCCATCGCTTGGCCGCGCTGTCCCCGCCAGCCTCAGGCCCCCGCCATGCCGAACACCCCGTTCCCCCATCTGTTCCAGCCGCTGCGCATCCGCGGCGCGGTGCTGAAGAACCGCATCATGTCCACCGGCCACGACACCTGCCTGCCGCAGGACGGCTGCGTGACCGATGCTTACATCGCCTATCAGGAGGCGCGGGCGCAGGCCGGCGCGGGGCTGATCGTGACGCAGGTGGCGGGCGTGCATGAAACCGCGCGCTATACCTCGAAGCTCATCATGGCCGACACCGACGCCTGCATCCCCGGCTTCCGGCAATTGGCGCAGGCCTGCCACCGCCATGGCGCGGTCGTCGTGTCGCAGCTTTTCCATCCGGGGCGCGAGATCATCGAAAGCCCGAACGGGATGCTGGCGGTGGCCTGGTCGGCCTCGGCCACGCCCAACGAACGCTTCCGCATGATGCCGCGCCCGATGAGCCGGGCGATGATCGCCGAGATCGTGCAGGGCTATGCCGAGGCCGCCCGGCGGATGCGGGCGGCGGGGCTGGACGGGGTCGAATTCGTGGGCTCGCACGGCTATCTGCCCGCGCAGTTCCTGAACCCGCGGGTGAACCGGCGCACCGACGATTACGGCGGCAGCCCGGACAACCGCCTGCGCTTCCTGCGCGCGGTGCTGGCGGCGATGCGCGCGGCGACGGACGAGGATTTCATCATCGGGATGCGGCTGTCGGCGTCGGAACGGGACGAACAGGGCCTGACCCATGCCGAAACGCTGGAAGCGGCCAGGGGGCTGGACGGGCTGATCGACTATCTGTCGATCACGGTCGGCACCTCGGCGTCCCTGGGGGGCGCGGTCCATATCACGGCGCCGATGATCTATCCCGCCGCCTATGCTGCGCCCGAGGCGCGCCCTTATAAACAGGCGCTGTCGGTGCCGGTCTTCGTCGTCGGCCGCATCAACCAGCCGCAAGAGGCGGAATCGGTGATCGCGCGGGGCGAGGCCGATGTCTGCGGCATGACCCGCGCCCTGATCTGCGATCCGCTGATGCCGCAAAAGGCCAAGGCCGGGCGCTTTGACGACATCCGCGCCTGCATCGCCTGCAACCAGGCCTGCATCCAGCATTTCCACCGCGGGTTGCCGGTGTCCTGCATCCAGTATCCCGAATCGGGGCGGGAACTGGCCTTCGGCAGCCATTCCCCCGCGCCCCATCCGCGCCGGGTGATGGTGGTGGGCGGCGGTCCGGCCGGGCTGAAGGCCGCGGCGGTGGCGGCCGCGCGGGGCCACCTCGTCACGCTGTTCGAAGCGGGGCCGCGCATCGGCGGGCAGGCGCTGCTGGCCCAGATGCTGCCGCACCGTTCCGAATTCGGCGGCATCGTCACCAACCTCGCGCGCGAGGCCGAACTGGCCGGGGTCACGATCCGGCGCAACACGCATGTCGATGCGGCGCTGCTGCGCGACTTTGCACCCGATGCGGTGATCCTTGCGACCGGGGCGCGTCCTTTCGTCCCCGAACTGGAAAGCGACGGCGCGATGCAGGTCGTGACCGCGTGGCAATTGCTGCGGGGCGAGGCGAAGGCGGGCGCGCGGGTGGTCGTGGCCGACTGGCGCGCGGACTGGATCGGGCCGGGGCTTGCCCTGATGCTGGCGCAGGCGGGCAGCCATGTCGATCTGGCAGTCTCGGGCGTTCACATGGGGGAGAACGTCCCCCTTTACGTCCGCGACGTGATGGCAGGCGAACTGCACAAGCTGGGCGTCAACGTCACCCCCTATGCGCGGCTGTTCGGCACCGATGGCGACACGGTGTTCATGCAGCACATCATGTCCGAACAGCCGATCCTGTTCGAGGGCGTGGATACGCTGGTGCTGAGTTCCGGGCACCTGCCCGTGGACGATCTGGCCGCCGAGATCGAGGCGATGGGCATCGAATGGCACGCCATCGGCGACTGCCTGACCCCACGCACGGCGGAAGAAGCGGTCTATGAGGGCATGATCGTGGGCCGCAGCGTCTGAAGGCCGCCCTTACCCGATCAGCGTGCAGTCCTGCGGCGCAAAACAGGCCAGCACCGCCGCGCCTTCGGGATGAATGCCCGAGCGGGCGGTGCCCCAGGCGCTGATTTCCGGCCCCGCGTCCAGCTTCAGCGCATAAAGCGCGCGATCGCCGGAATAGGTCGCCTGCAGCACCCGCGCGGGCAGGGCGATGCGGCCCGGTCCCGGCGGGTCGGTCTCGATTGCGATGTCCTCGGGGCGCAGCATCAGATCAACCTTGCCCGGCGCGCGATCCGCCGGGCCCAGGGGCACGGCCAGTCCCTCGCCGCGGAAGGTCAGGCCCGCGCTGCCGGGGACCAGCTCGCCCGTGAAGATGTTGGACTTGCCCACGAAATCGGCAACAAAGCGCGACTGCGGCCGGCGATACAGCGTAAAGGCGCTGTCGAACTGTTCGATCCGGCCGTGGTTCATCACCGCGATCCGGTCGGACATGTGCATCGCCTCTTCCTGGTCATGGGTGACGTTGATGAAGGTCGTCCCCAGCGTCTGGTGGATCGCGCGCAACTCCTGCTGCAGATCGACGCGCAGCTTCTTGTCCAGCGCCGACATCGGTTCGTCCAGCAGCAGCAGGTCGGGCTTGAACACCAGCGCGCGGGCCAGCGCCACCCGCTGCTGCTGGCCGCCCGACAACTCCGACGGCTTGCGGTCGATGAACCGCGCAAGCTGCACCAGATCCAGCATCGCGCGCACGCGGGCGTCGATCTCTCCCTTCGCCACGCGCCGCACCTTCAGCGGATAGGCGATATTGTCGCGCACGCTCATATGTGGAAACAGGGCATACCCCTGAAAGACCAGCCCGAAGTTGCGGGTTTCGGGCAGCAGCGTGGTGATGTCGCGCCCATCCAGCGTGATCGTGCCGGACGACACGCCCTCGAATCCGGCAAGGATCTTCAGCAGGGTCGTCTTGCCCGACCCGGACGGTCCCAGCAGCGTCACGAATTCGCCCTTGCCGATGGACAGCGACACGTCGAACAGCGCCTGCGTCTGGCCATAGAACTTGTCGATGCTGCGGATTTCAAGCGAGGCCATGACGGACACCTTCGGACAGGGGACGGGTCAGCGCCGTCCATTGGATCGTTTCTGCAGCCGGTTCAGCACGACGATGAACAGGCAGGACACCAGCGACAGCAGCAGGGCGACGACGACGATGGGCGGCTCCAGCCGGTCGCGCAGGCTGGAAAACAGCGCGATGGGCAGGGTCTGCGACTGCGGCGAGGCCAGGAACAGCGCCACCACCACCTCGTCGAAGGACGTGATGAAGGCAAACAGCGCACCCGTCAGGAACCCCGGCGCGGCCAGCGGCAGGGTGACGGTGCGGAAGCGGTGCCAGCGCGACGCCCCCATCGAGGCCGCGGCCCGTTCCAGTTCGGGGTCCAGCCCGCGCAGCGAGGTCATCACCGACAGAAACACCAGCGGCGCCCCCAGGATCGCATGGGCCAGCACCAGGGGTAGATAGCCGCCGCTCACGCCCATCCGGCCGAAGGCATAGGCCATCGCCACCCCGAGGACGACCGAGGGGATCACGATGGGCGAGATGAACAGCGCCGACAGCACCAGCCGCCCCCAGCGCCCGGCCAGCATCGTGCCGACCGCGGCCAGCCCCCCGATCAGCACGCCCGCCACCATCGCGCCCGACGCGACCTTGAGGCTGTTCATCAGCGCCGCCATCCACGGCGGCTGGTGGAAGACCACGCCGAACCAGCGCCAGGTGAAACCCTCCATCGGATAATTCAGGAACGAACTGTCGTTGAAGGCCAGCGGCAGCACCACCAGCAGCGGCAGCACCAGGAACAGGAATCCCGCGCTCAGGCTGATCCAGTAGATCGCGCGCGACATCCCTAGACCCCCTGCCGGCGCCAGCCGGCCAGCCGTCGCACCAGCAACCCGATCAGCAGCATCAGGATGACGCTGGCCAGCAGCATCAGCGACAGCACCGAGGCCATGCCCCAGTTCAGGCCCTTCTTGACGAAATCGGCGATGTAGTAGGACAGCATCTGGTCCCCCGGCCCGCCCGTCAGCGCCGGCGTCACATAGAACCCCAGCGCCAGGATGAACACCGTCCCGCCCCCCACCGCGGCCCCGCGCAGGGTCTGGGGGAAATAGACGCGCAGGAAGGTTTCCACCGGCCCCGCGCCAAGGCTGCGCGAGGCGTCGGTCTGCGCCGCGGGAATCGTCCGCATCACGTTCATCATCGGCAGGATCGCGAAGGGCAGCAGCACATGGGTCATGGCGACCACCGTGCCGAAGCGGTTGAAGATCAGCTGCAGCGGTTCCGCGATGATCCCCAGCCGGATCAGCAAGCCGTTGAGCAAGCCGTTCGTCTGCAACAGCACCACCCAGGCGGTCGTGCGCACCAGGATCGAGGTCCAGAACGACAAGAGCACCGCCATCAGCACCACCGCCCGCACCCGCGGCGTCCCGTTCGCCACCGCATAGGCCAGAGGATAGCCCAGCAGCAGCGTCAGCAGCGTGACCTGTCCCGCGATGACGAAGGTGCGCACGAGGATGCGCAGGTAGATGTCGTCGCCCGGCGCGATCCCGAACCCGCCCTGCCCGTCGGGCTTGATGCCGGTGGCCTTCTGGACATGCCGCCAGGTGACCGGCTCGACGTTGCGTTCCAGCACCTCCCACCAGGACGGTTCGCCCCAGCGGGGATCGAACGCCGTCAGCCCGTCCAGCGTGGGCGGGATGTCGCCCGCGGCCTTGCCGGTGTCGATCAGCAGCGACCGGAAGCCCTGTTTTTCCTGGTTGAACATGCGCCCGGCCTCGGCGCGGTCGCGGCTGTCCATGCCCTGCAGATCGGCCAGCAGCGCCACTGCAGCCGCATCGTCCACCGGCGCATCCGTCCCGAAATGCGCCGACAGCCGGGAAAACCGGTCGCTCAGCTCGCCGTTGTCCACGCTGAGGCTGCCGATCGAGATCAGCGGCAGCAGATACAGCGCCGCATACATCACCAGCGGCAGGATCAGCAGCGTGGCTTTTGCCGCAAGATTGTGTCTTGTCCCGGACATGGTCTGGCTCCGCGCGGGGGACCGGGAGCGGGGGCGGCCCCCGCCCGTGCTGGCAGCTTACCGGGTCACCCAGTTGTTCCAGCGCTCGCTCAGCGCGTCGTTGTTGTCCGTCCAGAAGGGATCGGAAAAGAAGAAGCCGTCCTTGACGTTCTCGCCCGCCGGGATGTTGGCCAGCACCTCGGGCGGCAGCATGCCGGCCACCTGGGTGTTCGTGGGGCCATAGGGCATCAGCTGGGAAAACTTCGCCTGCGGTTCGGCGGTGCTGGCAAAGGCGATGAACTCCATCGCCAGATCCTTGTTTGGCGCATTGGCCGGAACCGCCCAGGCGTCGATGCTGTAGAGCGGGTTCGTCCAGACGAAGACGAAGGGCTTGCCTTCCTTCTGCGCGGCCGAGATGCGGGCATTATAGGAGACGGTCATCACCACATTGTTCGCCGCCAGCCATTCGATGGGCTGCGCGCCCGCCTCCCAGAACTGGATGTCCTTCTTGATCGTGTCCAGCTTCGCAAAGGCGCGCTCCACGCCCTCGGGGGTGGCCAGCACCTCATAGACCTGATCCGGCGACACGCCGTCGGCGATCAGCGCAAATTCCAGATTGTATTTCGGCCCCGCCCGCATCCCGCGCTTGCCCGGCCATTTCTGGGTATTGAAGAAATCCTGCCAGTTCTGCGGCTTTTCGCCCACGGTTTCGGAATTGTAGGCCAGCCCCGTGCCGATCACGACATTGCCCGCGCCGCAGGGCTGGATCGCCTCGGGGACGAGCTGGTCTTTCGCGGGGATGCTGTCCCAGTCGATTTCCTCGAACAGCCCCTCGTCGCAGCCCACCTGCAGGTCGGCGCCCTCGACGATGACCAGATCCCAGGTCGCGTCGCCGGTATCGGCCATGGTCTTCACCTCGGCCAGGCCGCCCAGATAGGTTGCTTCGGTGAACTTGACGCCCTTTGCATCCGCGAAGGGCTGGAAATAGGCGGCGCGCTGGGCGTCCTGATAGTTGCCGCCCCAGCCTGCGATCGTCAGATCGCGGGCGGCGGCCGTCTGCGCGGCCAGGACGGCGCAGACGGCGATCGCGCCGGATTTCCACGGATTGACCATTCATTCCTCCCTCAAGTCCCCTGGCCCGCAGGACCGGGGCGCCGGTTTTGCACCGGGCGATTATTCAGCCGGGTCGTGGCGGATGGCCACGCCGCAGCGCAATTGGACCGCAGCCCGAACAAAGATCAAGAAAATTCACGGGGTCCGGTGCCTGTCTGCGCATCCCTTCCTGTCCGGTTGCGGCCGGCGCGGCAAGGGTGCGCCGGCCGCGCCCGCAAGGCCGATCTGGCGGAAACCCGCGCCGAAGGGATCGCCCCCTTCCCAGGTCGCGGCCAAGTGACGCGGCAGGCGGGCTGCCGCCCGACGGGGGGCAGGGAGGGGGCCTTTTCCTGCCCGGCGCCGCAGACATCGGGCCGCCCGCCTGCCGGGTCACGACCGCCGGTCCGGGGTTCGGGCCTGAGGCGCCATATTCCGCCTTTCGCACGGTCATGAAGGCTTTCGCCTTGGGACAGGGCAGGCGGGCTGTCCGGGACCGGCCTGCATGCAATGGTTCCTCCAACAAAAATTGCAGGGCCATCGGACAAGTAAAAGTTGAATCTTCCCTCGTGCTGGCCAAGGCTGGAACCGACCGGCCGGGGACGGCCGTCGGACTGGACGCGATGCGGAAGGATCGCGGAGAACTGACCGGAAGGCCGCCTTCCGGGAAAGACCGCATATGGGCCGCAGGGGGAAAGGTGCATCTGCTGACCAGACTGCCGGACGAGAGCATGGACAAGACCGAATGCGGCGCTACGGCCGAACGGATTGGCAGTCCGCATGAGAGCAGGCATAACATGAGCAACAGCTATGCCCTGCTGCGTTCGATCATCCGTTGGTCCGCCGATGGCGCCACCAGCCTGGACAGCTATGTCTGGCATCTGGAAGGGCGCATCGATGCCGTGGCCCGCATCCTGTCGGCCGTCCTGAACCAGCCCGGCATCCGTTTCGACCTGCGCCAGCTGATCGCCGAGGAACTTCACGACCAGCGCGCCAGCGATGGCCCCCATGCCTGGTCGCTGGAAGGCCCGCCCGTCATCGTGGGCGCCGCCGCGGCCGAGGTGCTGGCGCTGCTGTTTCACGAACTGGTCACCAATTCGGTCGAACATGGCGCGCTGGGACTGGCCGAAGGGGGCGAGCTGCGCGTCGCCTGGCGGATCGACGAGGCGCAGGACGGCCCGCTGGTCCGGCTGGACTGGATCGAGCGCGGCGCTCCTGCGATGCGGATGCGCGATGGCTTCGGAACCAGGGTCCTGGACGGGGTGCTGCGCCATCAGCTTGAGGCGACCGCGATCCGGGAACTGGGTCCCGAAGGGGTCCGCATCGCCTTGATGCTGCCGATGCGCAATCTGGCCTCCGCGGACGCCGTGCCGGCTGTCAGATGAAGCCGCGCGGCCCCCCTTTCGTCCCGTGCCGGCTTTCGCCGGGCGGCGGAACCTGCATGGGGGAGGAATGCGTTGATAACTGTTTCCCGTCGACATGAATAAGGACACGCGCTGCCGTGAGCGAGGAGGGTTCATGACCGCAATGCCGCTCGACCGGGCCTGGCCGGATCTTTTCACCCCGGCCGAGGCCGATCTGCTGTCCTCGCTGCAGGGCCCCTGCGCAACCATCCCCGCGCGACAACGCATCCTGCGGTGCGACAGCGCCCGCACCGACATGCTTTACCTGACCAGCGGCTTCGTGGGCCGCTATCGCGCCGACCGTTTCGGGCGGCGGCAGTTGCTGGGGCTGCAGATGCCGGGCGACTATATCGACCTGCCGGCTTTCACGCTGGGCTATCTGGACCACGATCTGGACGCCATCGGCCCGGCCGAGGTCCGCAGCACGCCGCATGAGCGGCTGCAGGGGTTGCTGACCCGGTCGCCCCTGATCTGTGAAAAGCTCTGGCGCATCTCGCTGATCGACGCGGCCATCCACCGCTACTGGATCTTCCGGCTGGGGCGGCTGGTCGGACGCGCCCGGATCGCCAATTTCTTCTGCGAGACGCTGCTGCGGCTTTATTCCCGCGAGCTTTGCACGATCGACCGGTACGAGGTGCCGCTGACCCAGGCGGATCTGGCGGAATCCTGCGGCATGACGCCGATCCATGCCAACCGCATGCTGGCCGAACTGCGCGAGGAAGGCATCTGCACCTTTGCCCAGGGGTCCGTGCAGATCGCGAAATTGCCCGAACTGTTCCAGACGGGGCAGTATTGCTGGGACTATCTCTATCTCGGTCCCGAACTGGACCGGGAAATCCGCGAAAGGCTGGACGGGACGCGCGCCACATCCGTTCGGACCCGCCTGCCCCTGCAGGCGGGCACGGGGCTGCGGCGGGCGGTCTGAGCCGGGGCCCCGCCGCAACCGGGACCGCGCGGCTTACCTTTCGGCCTGTGGCGTGCGCAGCCTGCCGCGCCGCCACAGCCACCCGCCCCCTGCCAGCATCGCCGCCCCCCAGATCAGGAAAGCGGCGTCCCACCAGATCCACTGTTCGGGCGGGGCGGTCTCGTTGACATGGTGGATGCCCAGCAGATGATGGTCCACCAGACCCTCGGCCAGATTGAACAGGCCGAAGCCCATCAGCATCGATCCGGCCAGCAGCCGTCCCGACCAGCGAAGATGCCGCCTGCGCCCGTGGCGCCACAGGATCGCAAGGCCCGCGGCGACGAAGACATAGGCCGCGGCATGGAAAAGCCCGTCGGCCAGCGTGTTGATTTCAAGGTTGCGGACCGTGTCGGCGGGAAAGCCTGCGCTGGTCAGCATGTGATGCCATTGCAGGATCTGGTGCAGCACGATCCCGTCGAAGAACCCGCCCAGCCCCAATCCCAGCAGAAGCCCCGCCGACAGGGGAAAACGGCTTTCGCCGGGCGGCGGGGCGGTTGCGGGTTTCATGGCGATCCTTTCTTCCGCCGGGGCGGCTCACGGTCATCTGCGGCCCTGCGGCCGTCACCGGCATCCGCCGGTCCCGCGCACAGCGAGGCCCGCATCTTCAGCAGCGCGGTCATGACGGAGGGCTTGCCGCCGACCGTCCGCGCCCGAGGGGCGGCAGACAGCAGGGCCGGGTCATGGCCGGCCGCGAAGGGAAACGGGATGCCGCGGCCGGCCAGAAGATGGCGTCCCTGTGGGCGGCGCATCCGCGCAGGCCGACATCCAGCACCGCGGCATCGGAGGCAGTCCCTGTCCGCAGCGCCTGCGCCAGTTCCTGGGCCGGGAAGAGGCCGCCCTCGGCCCCCCCGGACGGGGCGGCCTTGCAGGCCCGGATGCAGAGGGAAGGCACGGGTCGAAAGGTCCTGCGACATGGTTCCATCAGCACATGGGCGGCGTTGCTTCGCCACATAAAAGATGCCCGTCCTGCGGCTGCCTGCCGGCAAGCCGCGCCCCGGCGGGCCGGGGATGCCGCCGCCTCAGGGTTCGGCGCGCCGCCGCGTGCCGGAAAACGCCGGCCG